>JADGBD010000257.1 GCA_015231665.1 Gammaproteobacteria bacterium | reverse complement strand
CTGAGCAGTTCTACAACTGAGGAGAAGAGTCATGAAAAAGATTGCGATGTTTGCCCTGCTGGGCGTAACGGGTTTGGCCCTGGCACAGCCTTACGGCATGGTGCCTGGTGCTGGACCGGGCATGGGAGGTGGTTCCGGACCGGGCATGGGAACTGGTTCCGGACCGGGCATGGGCCCTGGGGCAGGCATGGGGCCCTGCAACCCCCAAACCATGCCCTGCGGACCCGGTATGGGCCAGGGGAAGATGGGTGGCCCCGGTAAGCAGGGCAAGATGCGCTGGGCGGATACCGATGGCGACGGCCGGATTTCCCTGGCCGAGCACAACGCCATGGTGGAACAGCGCTTTGCCCAGTTCGATACCGACGGCGATGGGGTGGTGACCAAAGAGGAATTCGTCAAGCGCTCGGAAGGGCGGTTCCAGCAGGCCGATGCCAATGGCGACGGCTACATCACCCAGGATGAACGTCGCGGCATGCGCCAAAACTACCGCGCCCAGCGCGGCTGGGGCATGCAGCAGCCGCCAGCACCTGCAGGGGAGTAGGAGCGACCTTGGTCGCGACAGGCTGCGCTACACCAAACGGCCAGCGTAGAACCTCAGCGCAGCGCCCAATCGCGAGCAAGCTCGCTCCTACGAGCCAAAATCCTGGCCACCACCCGGTAGGAGCGACCTTGGTCGCGACAGCGCTGCGCTACACCAAACCGCCAGCGCAGAACCCCAACGCAGCGCCCATCGCGAGCAAGCTCGCTCCTACGAGCCAAAACCCTGGCCACCACCCGGTAGGAGCGACCTTGGTCGCGACAGGCTGCGCTACACCAAACCGCCAGCGCAGAACCTGAGCGCAGCGCCCAATCGCGAGCAAGCTCGCTCCTACGGCGCGTGGGCAGCAACAACAATCCCCGGTTGACGAAGGCATGGCACTGATCTAGGGTTGCCGGCGAGCGCGACCATTTCAATCCATAACGCCCAACCCTTAACCCCTAATCCCTAAACCCTAAACCCTAAACCCCCAGCCATCAATCATGACCGCCTTCGTTCATTTGGACCTGCATACCGAGTACTCGCTGGTGGATAGCGTGGTGCGGGTCAAGCCGCTGGTTGCCCGGGTGGCGGAGGCGGGGATGCCGGCGGTGGCGGTTACCGATCAGTCCAATCTGTTTTGCCTGGTGCGGTTCTATTTGGCGGCGATGGGGGCGGGGGTCAAGCCCATTGCCGGGGTCGATCTCTGGCTGCGCAATCCCGAGGACGAGCAGAACCCCGATCGTTTGCTGCTGCTGGTGCAGGATAGTATCGGCTACCGCAATCTGACCCGGCTGGTGTCCCTGGGCTACCGCAAGGGTCAGATCCTGGGGCGGCCACAGGTGGAGCGGGCCTGGGTGGCGGAGCACGCCGAGGGTTTGATCGCCCTGTCCGGCGGCCGTCAGGGGGATGTGGCCAAGGCCCTGCTGGCGGGCAATGAGGCGTTGGCGGCGCAGCGGCTGGCGCATTGGCTGGAGCTGTTTGGCGACCGCTATTACCTGACGGTATCCCGCACCGGCCGGCCGGATGAGGAGGATTACCTGCATGCCGCGGTCAAGCTGGCGGCGGCCAAGGCGGTGGCGCTGGTGGCCACCAACGAGGTGCGCTTTCTCGATGCCGCGGATTTCAATGCCCATGAGGTGCGCGTCTGCATCCATGACGGCCGGGTGCTGGAGGATAGCCGCCGGCCGCGCCATTACAGCGAGCAGCAGTATTTGCGATCGCCGCCGGAGATGGCGGAGTTGTTTGCCGATCTGCCCGAGGCCCTGGCCAATAGCATCGAGATCGCCAAACGCTGCAATCTGGAACTGCGCCTGGGCAAGGCCTTTCTGCCGGATTTTCCGATTCCCGATGGCCTGAGCATCGAGCAGTTCTTCCGTCAGGAGTCGGTCAAGGGCCTGGAGCAGCGCCTGGCCAAGATCATCAAGGCGGATGCTGCTGATGCCACCAAGGCAGAAGCCCAGCGCAAGATCTACGAAGATCGCCTGCATCTGGAGCTGGATGTGATCAATGCCATGGGTTTTCCCGGCTACTTTCTCATCGTTGCCGACTTCATCCAGTGGGCCAAGGACAACGATGTGCCGGTGGGACCGGGGCGCGGCTCGGGGGCGGGTTCTTTGGTGGCCTATGCGCTGAAAATCACCGATCTTGACCCCATCGAGCACGACCTGCTGTTCGAGCGTTTCCTCAACCCCGAGCGCGTGTCCATGCCCGACTTCGACATCGACTTCTGCATGGAGCGGCGCGACCGGGTGATCGACTACGTGGCGCGCAAGTACGGGCGTGATTCGGTGTCGCAGATCATTACCTACGGCTCCATGGCAGCCAAGGCGGTGGTGCGGGACGTGGGTCGGGTGCTCGGCCACCCCTATGGCTTTGTCGATAAGATCGCCAAGCTGATTCCCTTCGATCTGGGCATGACCCTGAGCAAGGCCCTGGAGGAGAGCGAGGACCTCAAACAGCGCTACGACCGCGAGGACGAGGTGCGCGAGCTGATCGACATGGCCCGCTCCCTGGAAGGGCTAACGCGCAACGCCGGCAAGCATGCCGGTGGCGTGGTCATAGCCCCCGGCGAGCTGACCGACTTTGCCCCGCTTTACTGCGAACCGGGCGGTGAGGGCCTGGTGACCCAGTTTGACAAGGACGATGTGGAAAAGGCCGGGCTGGTGAAGTTCGACTTCCTCGGCCTGCGCAACCTCACCATCATCGACTGGGCGCTGAAGACGATCAATCGCCAGCGCCAGGGCCGGGGTGAGGAACTCATCGACATCAGCACCATCCCCATGGATGACCAGGTGGTTTTCGCCCTGCTGCAGCGTGCCGAGACCACCGCCATCTTCCAGCTCGAATCCCGCGGCATGAAGGAGCTGATCAAGAAGCTGCGGCCGGACTGCTTTGACGACATCACCGCCCTGGTGGCGCTGTATCGCCCCGGTCCGCTGCAATCGGGCATGGTGGATAACTTCATCAACCGCAAGCACGGTCGGGAGAAGATTTCCTACCCCGATGAAACCTGGCAGCACCTGTCGCTGAAACCCATTCTCGACCCCACCTACGGCATCATCCTCTATCAGGAACAGGTCATGCAGATCGCCCAGGTGCTGGCGGGCTACAGCCTCGGTGGCGCCGATCTGCTGCGCCGCGCCATGGGCAAGAAGAAGCCCGAGGAGATGGCCAAGCAGCGCGAGGGCTTCCGTGAGGGTGCGGTGAACAACGGCGTCGATGCCGAGCTGGCGATGAAGATTTTCGACCTGGTGGAGAAATTCGCCGGCTACGGCTTCAACAAGTCCCACTCGGCGGCCTATGCCCTGGTGTCCTACCAGACCCTCTGGCTCAAGGCCCATTACCCGGCGGCCTACATGGCGGCGGTGCTGTCCTCGGACATGGACAACACCGACAAGGTGGTGATCTTCATCGAGGAATGCCGCCGGATGGGCCTGCGGGTGCTGCCGCCGCACGTCAATCATTCCGACTTCATGTTCAGCGTGGCTGATGAGCGCAGCATCGTTTATGGCTTGGGCGCGGTGAAGGGCGTGGGCGAGGCGGCCATCGAGGGCATAGTC
>JADGBD010000011.1 GCA_015231665.1 Gammaproteobacteria bacterium | reverse complement strand
CGTGCCTGATCTATGTACTTTTTCGCAGTGCGTCGATCCAGGCCAGCCTGCTCGGCTACCCGTTCATAGCTGCCGAGCTGTTGATACAGGCGATAACAATAATCCGCCAGCAGCTGTTGGGCGCTCAGTTGGCCTTCGGCAATGGCCCTTAGCCAGGCATCCTTGGGCGCGGTCGGCGGGTGGTCGGGTTGGTAGCTGCCGGTGAGAATCACCCGGCGCACGGCTTGCTCCAGTTCACGCACATTGCCGGGCCAGGGGTAGCCTGGTGGCAGGTCCTTGGCGAGACGCTCAAGCACCCAGCCCAGCAGGCTGGGGTTGGCCGCACCGGTAAGCCGCTGGATCAGCAGGGCGGTGAGGGATTCCAGTTCATCCGCCTGCTCCCTGAGGCGCATGCTCAGGCTGGGCACCTGAATCACATCGGAGCAGAGGCGATAGTAAAAGTCATCGCGAAAGCGTCCCTCGGAGCGGAGCTGATCGAGCGGCCGATTGGTTGCCGCAATCACCCGGCCGGCAAACTTGAGAACCTGGTGGCTGCCCACCGGCGAGAAGCGCCGATCCTGCAACACATTGAGCAGCTTGATCTGGGTGGGCAGGCTGACATCGCCGATCTCATCGAGAAACAGGGCGCCGTGGGCGCTGCAGCGCTGGAATATTCCTTGATGGTTGTCGATGGCGCCGGTAAAGGCGCCCTTGCGGTGACCAAACAGCTCGGACTCGATCAGGCTCTCGGGAAACTGGGATAGATTGGTGGCGATGAAACTGGTGGTAAAGCTGGCCTTGAAGCGGCCGCTGGCCGGGTCAAAGGGAATAGCCCCGGAGCGACCTATGGCTGCCGCCGCTGCGCCCTTGCCGCTGCCGGTCTCCCCCAGCAGCAAGGTGGAGAAGTCCTCCATGCGCCCCCAGAGGTGATGGCCGTAGGTGCGTATGTCCTGGGTGAAGACGTTGTTCCAGAGGGCATGGCGCAGTTGTTTCATGCTCGGGCTCTGGCCTACCAGGGTCTGGTCGATGAAGTGATAGGCGCGCCGCAGCTGGTAAAACAGGCTGATGTAGCGCAGCGCGTCGTTGCTGCAGATGCCGGCGTCCTGCAGTTGCGCCAGGAGTTCATCGGCAAAGGCAACGGCGACGGACTCATCGCCGCGTTTGAGCTGGGTCTCGATCAGCGCGTCGAAGGCGTCGTTGTAGGCGTGATAGCAGCGAAACAGCAGGGCGTACTCCAGCAGGCTGCGGTCCCGTGGTTGGACATCGCCGACCCGACGCAGGCCCTTGGCGGCAAGCTGGTCCAGGCGCTCGCCCAGCACCCTGGCAACGGCATCCAGGTAGCGCTGCTTGGAGCTGCTGGCCGGCAGGCGGGTGACCTCCGACAGGCGCGCCGCCACCTCCTGATATTCGGTGCTGAAGGGGTTGGAGAAGATGACATCGGCCACTAGGGCGAAGAAGCGGCGGTCTTCGGCAGAAAGCTGTTTCGCGGATGTGCTCATGCATTTTTTGATCAGTTGAATGTACATGCAATGTAGCAGCAAACCGCCAAAGTCGTCTGCAGGATTTGCTGATCTGGTTTAACTGCATGAGCAAGCAGCAGAAAATAACACTGGCACAGGAGTTGACTGGAGTGGATCATACCCATCCAGTTGAGGAGAAACCCATGCCCATCGTCAAAACCCTTTTGCGCTTTCTACTTGGCAGCCTGTACCGCGTCCAGCTTTGCGGCCTGGAGAATGCCCAGGCCTTGCAGGGCCGCGCCCTGATTGTCGCCAACCACACCTCCTATTTGGATGCCCTGCTGCTGGCGGTGTTTCTCCCCGGTCGGCCGCTGTTTGCCATCAACACCCTAATGGCCCAGCGCTGGTGGATGCGCCCCCTGCATGGTCTGGTGCGTCTGCTGCCGATGGACCCGACCAACCCCATGTCGATCAAGACCCTGATCCGGCATCTCAAGGCCGATGAGCAGGTGGTGATCTTCCCCGAGGGGCGGATTACCCGCACCGGCTCGCTGATGAAGATCTACGATGGCTCGGCCATGGCTGCCGATCGCGCCAATGCCCCCTTGCTGCCGGTGCGGCTCGACGGGCCGCAATACACCCCTTTCTCCTACCTGCAGGGCACCTACCGGCTGCGCTGGTTTCCCCAGGTGCGCATCAGCCTGTTGCCGCAGACCCATCTGGGGCGCGAGCTGCAGCTGAGCGGTCGGGCACGGCGGCGGGCCCTGGGCGCTGAACTGAGCGAAATCATGGCGCAGATGATGTTCAGCACCAGCCAGCGTGATCACAGCCTGTTCGATGCCCTGCTGGCAGCGCGGCGGATTCACGGTGGCAAGCATCAGGTGCTCGAAGACATCCAGCGCAAGCCGCTGAATTACAACGATCTGATCAGTCGCTGTGAGATTCTCGGCGGCAAGGTCGCCGAATCTACCCAGGCCGGTGATAGGGTTGGCCTGCTGCTGCCCTCGTCCAGCGCCGCGGTGGTGCTGTTTTTCGCTCTCAGTAGCCGTGGCCGGGTGCCGGCGATGCTCAACTTCACCCTCGGCGCTCATGCCCTGCGCAGTGCCTGCGCCACCGCTTGCATCGGTGTCATCTACAGCTCGCGCCGCTTTGTCGCCGCCGCCAAGCTGGAGCAGACCCTGGCCGAGCTGGGGGAGGGCATCAGCATTCGTTATCTGGAGGACCTGGCGGAGGAGATCAGCCTGGCCGACAAGCTGCGCGGCTGGCTGCTTGGTCGGCTTGGCTACCGGCCGCACCAGCCCGAGCCCCAGTCGCCGGCGGTGGTGCTGTTCACCTCTGGCTCCGAGGGCGCGCCCAAGGGTGTGGTGCTGTCGCACCACAACCTGCTCAGCAATCAGGCGCAGATGGCGGCGCGGGTCGATTTCTCGCCGCGGGATCTGGTATGCAACGCCCTGCCCATGTTCCACTCCTTTGGTCTCACCGCCGGCACCCTGCTGCCGCTGCTCAACGGGCTCTATTGCTTCCTTTATCCCTCGCCGCTGCACTATCGGGTAGTGCCGGAGATTGCCTACGACACCAATGCCACCATTCTGTTTGGCACCAACAGCTTTCTCGCCGGCTATGCCAAGCATGCCCATCCCTATGATTTCTATAACCTGCGCTATGTGTTTGCCGGGGCAGAGAAGCTCACCGCGGAGACCCGCGAGGTCTGGATGAGCAAGTTTGGCAAGCGCATCCTGGAAGGCTATGGCGCCACCGAGACCAGCCCGGTGATTGCGGTCAACAGTGCCATGGCGATGCGCGAGGGCAGCGTCGGCCGCTTCCTGCCGGGGATCGACTGGCGCCTAGAGCCGGTGCCTGGCGTCGAGCGGGGCGGCCGTCTCTACGTCAAGGGCCCCAACGTCATGCTCGGCTATCTGTTGCCGAGTCAGCCCGGCGAGCTGGCCCCGCCCAGCGAGGGCTGGTACGACACTGGCGACATTGTCGAGGTGGATGGCGATGGCTTCATCCACATCCTCGGCAGGGCCAAGCGCTTTGCCAAGATTGCCGGTGAGATGGTCTCCCTCGGCCTGGTGGAGGAGATCGCCGGCAGCCTCTGGCCGGACCACAGCCACGCGGTCATCACCCGGCCGGACCCGCGCAAGGGCGAGCAGCTGATTCTGTTCACCACCCAGCCCACCCCGGAACGCAGCGCTCTGGCCCAGCGCGCCCGCCAGCAGGGCATCAGTGAGCTGCATGTGCCGCGAGAGTTGGTCCGTCTGGACAAAATCCCCCTGCTCGCCACCGGCAAGACCGACTACCCCGGTCTGCAGCGCCTGCTCAGTAACGCGCTGGGCAGCGAGGGGGCCGCCTGATGAAATCCCTGCATCCTCAGCCCCTGCATACCCTGATGGGTGCGCAATTTCTCACCGCATTTGCCGACAATGCGATCCTCTTCACCGCTATCGCCATGGTCCTGCAGGCGGGCATGGCCGAGGGCTGGTACATCCCGGCCCTGCAGAGCACCTTTCTCATCGCCCCGGTGCTGCTTGCTCCCTGGGTCGGTCAGCTGGCCGATGCCTGGCCCAAGCCACGGGTGCTGCTTGCCGGCAACCTGCTCAAGCTGACCGGCACGGCGCTGATCCTGCTCGGCATCGACCCCCTGCTGGCCTATGCGGTGGTGGGCATGGGCGCGGCGGTCTATGGTCCGGCCAAGTACGGCATCCTGCCGGAGATGGTGGGCAGCGCCGGGCTGGTCAAGGCCAATGCTCTGATCGAGGGCTCCACCATAGTCGCGATCATTCTCGGCACCCTGGTGGGGGGTAAGTTGGCGGACTACTCCATCGACCTCGCCCTGATGCTGATCATCCTGTCCTTTGCCCTGTCGATCCTCATCGCCCTGCTGTTGCCGAATCTGCCGGCACGGGGCGCCGAGCCACAGCCCCTGCGCCACTTCATCGGTCGTACCCGGCGCTTCCTGCAGACCGGCCGGGCCCGCTTCAGCCTGCTCGGCGCGGCGCTGTTCTGGGGCGCGGCAGCGGTGCTGCGGGTGGCCTTGGTAGGCTGGGCGGCGCTGGTGCTGGGGATGAACAGCTCGGCGGAGATCGGTGGCCTCACCCTCTGGCTGGCCCTGGGCATAGTTGCCGGGGCGGCACTGGCGCCGCGGTTGATCCCGGCACAGTTGCTGCGGCGGGCGCGCATGGCAGCCTACGCCATGGGCGGGCTGATGGTGGTGCTGGCGCTGATGGACAACAGCCTGAGTGCGGCGATCATCCTCACTCTGATCGGCATCAGCGGCGGCCTGTTTCTGGTGCCGCTCAATGCCACCCTGCAGGAGATCGGTCACCGCGCCATCGGTGCCGGCAACGCGGTGGCGATTCAAAACTTCTTCGAGAACCTGGCCATGCTCCTCGGCGTGGGTCTCTACACCTGGGCCGCAGCAGAGGGTGCCAATCCCGGGGTAGCCATGGGTCTGCTGGGGCTGACGGTGATGCTCGCCACCCTGGTGATCGCACTCCACCTACCGCGAATCCCCGAACCCTTGCCGGAGACACCCTAGCCCGGCGAAGCCGGAATTAAATGGGAGGCAGAGAAGCGCAGAGATCGCAGAGTTGTAAAGTCCTTCGTTTGTGAAGAAAAACGTCACCGAAAAGGACAGCAGGCCATCGCGGCGAAACGACGAAGAACCATGCATTTCGATGGCGTTCAATGGGTTGCAGATTGATGGAATCTAACAAAGTCGAGCTACTCAGGCTCCAGGGCGCGCAGGTGGCGGCCGCTGGCGCTCCAGGCGCCGAGCACCCCCAGCAGCGGGCCGAGGAGCAACAGCAGGCCAAGGCTGCTGAGATTGAGCAGGCCAAGCTGATAGTCGCTTTGATACAGGCGGGCCAGTTCGGTGATCGGCCCTTGCAGCAGGGCGCCGGCGAAGACCACCAGCAGCCAGGCGCCGAGGCCGCCGAACAGGCCGTACCAGAAACCGGTATAGATAAAGGGGCGGCGGACGAAGGCATCGGAGCCGCCCACCAGCTTGACGACGATGATCTCGTCCTGGCGGGTGCGGATTTCCAGGCGGATGGTGTTGCCGATCACCAGCAGCACCGTCAGCCCCAGCAGCAGGCTCAGCAGCAGCAGGGCGCGGCGGGCGGTCTCGGTGATCGCGGCCAGGCGTTTGACCCACTCCAGATCCACCACCACATGCTCGATCAGCGGCTCCTGGCGCAGCTGGCCCAGCAGTTGCGCCATGCCGTCCGGCTGGGCCAGGTCGGCTCGGGGGCGCACCAGCAGCACCATTGGCAAGGGGTTTTCCTCCAGCAGCCCCAGGGCTTCGTCAAAGCCGCTGTAGAGGCTGAACTCGCTGAGGGCCTGCTCCTGACTGAGCAGTTCGACCTGCTCTATGGCCTCCTGGCCTTGGAGCTTGGCGCGCAACTGCTCAGCCTCGGCTGGCCGGACCTCGGCGCGGAGAAAGGTGGAAAGGCTGCCGCTGCCGGCCCAGTGGTGGCTGAGCTGATTGGCACTGGCGAGGACCAGGTGCAGGCCGGCAGGCAGGGCCAGGGTGATGGCGATCACCGCCAGGGTCATCAGGCTCGCCAGGGGTTGGCGTGCCAGTCGGCGCAGGCTGTCGCTGGCGGTGTCCAGGTGCTGGCGCAGACCGGCCCTAGTCATTGGACCAGCCCGGGGCGAGGTCATGGGTCAGCTCGCCCTGATCCAGCACCAGCACCCGCTTGCCCATGCGGCGAATGATGGCGACGTCATGGCTGGCGATGAGCACCGTCACCCCCACCTGATTGAAGCGCAGAAACAGGTCCATGATCTCGTTCGACAGCTCGGGGTCGAGATTGCCGGTGGGCTCGTCGGCCAGCAGTAGGGCAGGCCGGGCAACCACCGCCCGGGCGATGCCGACCCGCTGCTGCTCGCCGCCGGAGAGGCTCAAAGGCATGGATTTCTCCTTGTGCAGCAGGCCCACCTGATCCAGCGCGGCGCGCACCCGCTTGGCCGTTTCCTCACTGCGGCAACCGGCCACCAGCAGGGGCAGGGCGACGTTGTCGAATACGCTGCGATCCGGCAGCAGGCGGTGATCCTGAAAGATGATGCCAAGCTTGCGCCGGTGTTCGGGGATTTCCTCGCGCCGGACCTTGGCCAGATTGCGCCCATCTACCTGCACCTGGCCGCTGCTGCAGCGCTCAAGCAGGGCGATCAGGCGCAGCAGGGTGCTTTTGCCGGCCCCGGAATGGCCGGTGAGAAACAGCATCTCCCCCGCATCGATATGAAAGCTCAGCTGGCGCAGAGCCTCCTGACCATCGGGGTAACGCTTGCTGACCTGCTCGAATCGAATCATAAAGCTCTAATTGAAGCTTGGTATCAAACAAGGGACGCAGAGGACGCAAAGAAGCGCGGAGATCGCAGAGTTGCAATGTTGGTCACAACATAATTGCATTCAGGGGTCACGGCAATCAAACCAGTGAGTAGCCAGCCCCGTATTTCGCTGTTATCCATAAAGAGTGCTGATTTAATAACTATTTTTAACACTTTGCGATCTCTGCGCTTCTCCGCGTTCTCTGCGTCCTTTTTGGCTTCCGATTGAATTTCGAGCCCCAAGGTTACCTGTCAAACAGCGCCGATACGAATTCTTCGGCGTCGAAGGGGCGCAGGTCGTCGATTTTTTCGCCGACGCCGATGAAACGGATGGGTACGCCCACCCGCTGGGCCAGGGCGAAGACCACGCCGCCCTTGGCGGTGCCGTCGAGCTTGGTCAGCACCAGGCCGGTGAGGGGGATCGCCTGATTGAACTCCAGGGCCTGGGCGACGGCGTTCTGGCCGCTGGTGGCGTCCACCACCAGCAGCACCTCATGGGGTGCGTCGGGGTCGATTTTCTTCATCACCCGGGCGATCTTGCTCAGCTCGTCCATCAGGTTGGTCTTGGTGTGCAGACGTCCGGCGGTGTCGGCAAAGAGCACATCGATGCCGCGAGCGGTGGCGGCCTGGAGGCCGTCGAAGCAGACCGAGGCGGAGTCGGCGCCGCTATGCTGGGCGATCACCGGCACCTGATTGCGCTCACCCCAGGTCTGCAGCTGCTCCACCGCGGCGGCGCGGAAGGTGTCGCCGGCGGCGAGCATCACCGAGTGGCCGTCGCCCTGGAAGCGCTTGGCCAGCTTGCCGATGGTGGTGGTTTTGCCGGCACCGTTGATGCCCACCATCAGCACCACCAGGGGCTTGCCCGGCGGAACTTCGATGGCGGGGCGGTCGCAGGCTTCGAGGATCTCGCGCAGTTCGGCCTTGAGGCTGTCGGTGAGCGCCTCGGGGTCGGTCAGCTCCTTGCGGCGGACTCGCTTGGTGAGGCGCTCGATGATCTGGCCAACGGCGTCTATGCCCACATCGGCGGTGAGCAGCAGGGTTTCGATTTCTTCAAGCAGGTCATCGTCGATGTGTTTCTTGCCCAGCACCAGGCTGGCCAGTCCCTCACCAAGATTGCGCCGGGTGCGCGCCAACCCGTGACGCAGCTGGCTGAACAGGCCGAATTTTGCTGGCTTGGGTTCGCCGTCGGGCTCTGGTTCTGGCTCAGCTTCTGGCGCTGGCGCTGGCTCTGGCTCTGGCTCAGGTGGTGGTTCCGGCTCAGGTTGCGGAATGGGCTCTGGAGCGGGCTCAGGCTCGACTGCAGCTGGGGTTTCCGCTTCTGCGGGAGATGGCGCAGGCTCCGGCGTTTCCTCGGCTTTCTTGCTGCGGGAGAACCAGCGGCTGAGGCCGCGGGGGCGCTCATCTGTGCCGGCTGCGGTGGTGTCTGCTGCTTCAGGGGGTTCTGCGGGCGGCTGTGGGGTGATGCTTTGCTCTATGCCCTGGTCCGCACTTTGGTCCGCAATGGGGGCGGCTTCCTGGCTTTCTGGCTCTTCGGCTTTTTGCTTGCGTTTGCCAAATCCGAACATATCTGTGGGGAACCCTGGTCTGGGGCGAGCTGTCAGAAACAGCCGCTGGTGGATGTTTACCGGCGAAACAGGATACCCTGATTGGCTTGGACTGTCCTCAGTCGATGAAGTCGGGACTGTTGGCGGCTGGCCGCCCAGGGTTTACTGTCATTCTTTACTGTGAAAAATCCATGGCAATTGACGAGTCCCCAGTCCCGAGTCCCGGAGCTGCCAAGAGATGTTTCATGTTCCGGGGTGTCATTGCTCGCCCCATGATCGTTAAGGAGTTCTTAAAGATGCGTTTGATCCTCAGGCATTTGCCCCTGCTGGCCCTGCTGGCGCTGCCCCTGGCGGTGCAGGCGCTGGAGACTCCGCCGGTGCGTGAGCACAAGTTGGCCAACGGCATGAAGCTGATCGTCAAGGAGGATCGGCGTGCACCCATAGCCGTGACTCAGGTCTGGTATCGGGTGGGCTCCAGCTACGAGCCCAACGGCATCACCGGTATCTCTCACGCCCTGGAGCACATGATGTTCAAGGGCACGGAGAAATACGGCCCCAACCAGTTTTCCGAGCTCATCGCTGAACAGGGCGGCAGTGAGAACGCCTTTACCGGCCGCGACTACACCGCCTATTTTCAGACCCTGGCCAGCGACCGGCTGGAGATCGCCTTCGAACTGGAGGCCGACCGGATGCGCAACCTGACCCTGGACAAGGATGAGTTCGCCAAGGAAATCAAGGTAGTGCAGGAGGAGCGCCGGCTCCGTACCGAGGACAAGCCGAAGGCCTTCACCTTCGAAAAATTCAGTGCCACCGCCTTTCGTGTCTCCCCTTATCGCAATCCGGTGATCGGCTGGATGAGCGATCTGGAGGCGATGCAGATCGACAACCTGCGTGACTGGTACCAGCGTTGGTATGCCCCCAACAACGCCATCCTGGTGGTGGTGGGCGATGTCGATCCCGACCAGATCATCGCCATGGCAGAGAAGCATTTTGGTCCTTTGCAACCCTCAGAAGTAACCCCGCTCAAGCCCCAGCTGGAGCCCGCCCAGGCCGGCGAGATGCGCCTCAAGGTCAAGGCGCCGGCCAAGGAGCCCTATCTGCTGATGGGCTTCAAGACCCCGGTGCTGAGCCAGGCCGAGGAGGAATGGGAGCCCTATGCCCTGGAGATGCTGCAGGCGGTGCTGGATGGTGGCTCCAGTGCGCGCATCCAGAAGGAGTTGGTGCGTGGCCGCGAGATTGCGGTGTCTGCCAGCGCCGATTACAGCGCCTTCAGCCGGCTGCCGGAAATGCTCAGCCTGGATGGCATTCCCGCCAAGGGTCACAGCATTGCCGAGCTGGAACAGGCCCTGCTGGCGGAGGTGGAAAAGCTCAAGCAGGCACCCATCTCGGCGCGGGAGATGGAGCGGGTGCGCAATCAACTGCTGGCCGCCAAGGTGTACGAGCGTGACTCGGTGTTCTATCAGGCGATGCAGATCGGCATGCTCGAGACCATCGGCCTGGATTGGCGGCTGGCGGAGAACTACGTCGAGCGCATGCGCCAGGTGACCCCCGAGCAGGTGCAGGCGGTGGCACGCAAGTATCTGGTGGCGGATAACCTGACCGTTGCCGAGCTGGAGCCCCAGCCGATGGATGAAAAGAAGCAGGGCTTTGCCCGTCCGCTGATCTCGGGAGGTCGTCATGGTGGTTAAGTTTTTTGCCTTGTTCCCGCGGCTCCAGCGCCGTCATCCAGCCCGCACGACACTGCTGCTGGTTCTGCTGATGCTGACGCTGCCCTGGGCGGGTGCAGCCCTGGCGGCGCCCAAGATCGACAGCTGGACCACCAGCAAGGGCACGCGGGTGCTGTTTGTGCCCTCGCCGGGTCTGCCGATGGTGGACATCCGTGTGGTGTTTGATGCCGGCAGCGCCCGTGATGGCGCCCATCCCGGTCTGGCCTTGCTGACCAACAGCCTGCTCACCGAGGCCGCCGGACCCTGGAGTGCCGATGAGCTGGCCGAGCGCATGGAGTTTGTCGGCGCCGAGTTGAGCAACAGCGCCCTGCGCGACATGGCCTGGGTGAGCATCCGCAGCCTGACCGATCCCAAGGTGCTGGAGGTCAGCCTGGAAACCCTGGCAGCGGTGCTGGCGAAGCCAGCCTTCATTCCCAAGGACTTCGAGCGCATGCGCGAGTCTATCCTCGCCAGCCTCAAGCGCGAGCAGGAAAATCCCGGCGATATCGCGCAAAAGGCCTTCTATCAGGCGGTGTATGGGGATCATCCCTATGCCGGCAATCCCACCGGCACCGCCGAATCGGTCAAGGCCCTAACCCCGCAACAGGCGCAGGCCTTTCACCGCGACTACTATGTGGCAGCCAATGCGGTGCTGGCGATGGTGGGTGATCTGAGCGCCGAGCAGGCGCGCCAGATCGCCGAGCAGGTGACCGTCGATCTGCCCCGCGGCAAGCCGGCGCCGGTACTGCCTGAGCCCAAGCCTCTGAGCGCGCCGGTGGTCAAGCACATCGAACATCCGTCCTCGCAGACCCATATCTATCTGGGACAGCCGGGGATGAAGCGGGGTGATACCGATTACTTCCCCCTCTATGTGGGCAACCATGTGTTCGGTGGCAGCGGGCTGGTCTCCATCCTCAGCGGTGAGGTGCGGGAAAAGCGTGGCCTGTCTTACAGCGTGTATAGTTATTTTATGCCCATGCGCCAGCTCGGGCCCTTCCAGATGGGTGCCCAGACGCGCAATAGCCAGGCCGCCGAGGCGATCAAGGTGATGCGCGAAACCCTCGACAGATACCGCGAGCAAGGCCCCAGCGCGGAGGAACTGCAGGCCTCCCAGCGCAACATCAGCGGTGGTTTTCCCCTGAGCATTGCCAGTAACAAGAAGATTGTCGAATACCTGGCGATGATTGGCTTCTACCAGTTGCCGCTGGATTATCTCGACACCCTGGTGAGCAAGGTCGAGGCGGTGACCAGCGAGCAGGTGCGCGAGAGCTTCCGCCGCCGTCTGGATGCCGAGCGCCTGGTGCTGATTACCGTGGGCCAGCAGGGCGATGGCGCGCAAACCGCCAGCAAGCAGTAACCGGGTCCGTTTGATCGGTGGCAGCCATCGCGGCCGCTGGCTCAGCTTTCCCGATGCCGTCGGCCTCAGGCCAACCGCCGATCGCACTCGCGAGACCCTGTTCAACTGGCTGCAGATGCGGATTGCCGGGGCGCGCTGTCTGGATCTCTTCGCCGGCAGCGGCGCCCTCGGTTTTGAAGCCGCCTCCCGCGGTGCGGCGCGGGTGCTGATGCTGGAGCAGGCACCGCAGGTGATGGCTGCGCTGCGGCAGAATCGCCAGACCCTGCAGCTGGAGCAGGTGGAGCTGCTCCAGACCGATGCGCTGAACTGGCTGCAGGGCTGCCGCGAGACCTTTGATCTGGTGTTTGTCGATCCTCCCTTTGCGGCGCGTCTGCTCGGCCAACTGTTGTCCTTGCTGCAGGCGCGCGCGCTCAACCCCGGCGCCCTGGTGTACTGGGAGATGGCCGCGACCGACCCGACGCCCAGCTGGCCCGAGGGCTTGCAGTCTTACCGAGACAAGCAGGCCGGGCAGGTGCGCTATGGCCTGTTGAGCTACAGCGGCCCGCAACCCACCACTGACAGCTGAAGGCTGGCAGCTGGCGGCTTCTCATTCATCAGACTATCTCGCTGGGTAATTAATGCGTAATATCATTTGCCTCTGGCGCAGATGCCGTTATGCTTTTCCGGCCTGGTGCAATCGGGCTGTCGGTGGAGATGAAACATGATTACTGCCGTCTATCCGGGCACCTTTGATCCCATTACCCATGGCCATGCCGATCTCATCAGTCGCGCCTGCCGGTTGTTTGGCCGGGTGGTGGTGGCGGTGGCGGTGAGTCGCGGCAAGCAGCCGCTGTTCACCCTGGATGAGCGGGTAGGGCTGATCGAGCAGGTGGTCTCAGGCTGCGATAACGTGGTCATTCGCCCCTTCGATTGCCTGCTGATGGATTTCTGCCGGCAGGAGCAGGCCCAGGTGATTCTGCGCGGGCTGCGCGCGGTGTCGGATTTTGAATACGAATTTCAGCTGGCGGGGATGAACCGCCGGCTGCGGCCGGAGGTGGAGACCCTGTTTCTCACCCCGGCCGAGCAGTTTGGCTACATCTCGTCCAGCTTGATCAAGGAGGTTTCCTCGCTGGGCGGCAATGTGGCGGAGTTTGTCCACCCGGCGGTCCAGGCCGCATTGAATGAGAAATATGCCGGGCGCAAGCCAGGCGCGTGACAGGAGAAGAGCATGGCTTTGTTAATTACCGATGAATGTATCAATTGTGATGTCTGCGAGCCCGAGTGCCCCAACGAGGCCATTTACCAGGGCGACGAGATCTACGAGATCAATCCCGACCTCTGCACCGAGTGCATCGGCCATTACGAGACCTCCCAGTGCGTCGAGGTCTGCCCGGTGGACTGCATCATCACCGACCCCAATCGCGAAGAGACCCAGGAAGAGCTGATGGCCAAGTTCGAGCGCATCACCGGCGCTTGATTCCGCAGGGCTGGTTTGGATGGCCGGTCCCGGTAAGCCCTTGTGCAGGACGCCGTAAACCCTTTCAGACTGTGCTTCCTGCGTCGTCTGAAAGCCCAGCCCCGCCCTCCCTGGCGGGGCGTTCGCCGCTTTCGCGGCTCACCCATGGGGGCTTGGCTCTGCCCATCCAGGGCAGAGACACCTGCCCAAGAGCTCACCGGGACGCTCTGACAAAACCAAACAACACCATCACGGGGCCTCTGGCCCCGTTTTTATTGGCTGGCCGCTGACGGCTGGCGGCTGAAGGCAGCCCCAGTAACAAATTGGACTCGGACTCGGCTGAGGGTTTCGTTTATGATTGACCCCTCATTCAATCCATCCTTCCACTTCGGCCGGACACGCTTATGGACATTACGCCTTATCTCAAGTTGATGGTGCAGAAAAACGCCTCTGACATCTTTTTTTCCACCGGCACCCAGGTGCACATCAAGGCCGAGGGCAAGACGGTTCCCGTTGGCGAGACCAAACTGGCGATGGGGGTGGTGCGCAAGCTGGCCTACTCCATCATGAGCGACAAGCAGATCAAGGAGTTCGAGGCGGAGATGGAATGCAACCTGGCCATCACCGTCGAGGGCCTTGGCCGCTTCCGCGTCAACGTCTTTCGCCAGCGCGGCGATGTCTCCATGGTCATTCGCTACATCAAGGGCGACATCCCCTCCATCGAATCCCTCGGCCTGCCGCAGGTGCTCAAGGATTTGATCATGGAGCGGCGCGGCCTGATCCTGGTGGTGGGGGCCACCGGTTCGGGTAAGTCCACCAGCCTGGCGTCGATGATCGATTTCCGCAATACCAATGAGTGCGGCCACATCCTCACCCTGGAAGACCCGGTGGAATTTCTCCATCGCCACAAGAAATCCGTGGTCAACCAGCGCGAGATCGGTTTCGACACCAAGTCCTATGAGGTGGCCCTGAAAAACGCCATGCGCGAGGCGCCGGATGTCATTCTCATCGGCGAAATCCGCGATCGCAAATCCATGGAACACGCCATGGCCTACGCCGAGACCGGGCATCTCTGTCTGTCCACCCTGCACGCCAACAACGCCAACCAGGCGCTGGACCGAATCATCAACTTCTTCCCCGAGGCCGCCCATCATCAGTTGCTGCTGGATTTGTCCCTGAACCTCAAGGGTGTGGTCTCCCAGCGTCTGGTGCGCGGCACGGACAACAAGCGGGTGGCGGCGGTGGAGGTGATGTTGCTGACCTCCTACATCAGCGAACTGATCCAGAAGGGCGACATCCACGAGATCAAGGAAGCCATGGAGCAGGGCAAGCAAAGCGGCATGCAGACCTTCGATCAGGCCCTGTTCACCCTCTACAACGCCGGCAAGATCGGCCTGGAAGAGGCCCTGAAGAATGCCGATTCGCGCAACAACCTGTCCCTCAAGATTCGCCTCAACGAAGGCGGCAACATGGCCGATGCTGGTGATGACCTAAATATCCAGGTTGAATAAGCATCCAGGTTGAATAAGCACCTCTGATCTTTCCATCGCCCTTCCAACAGACACCCAGCGGAGCCTTCCCCGATGAGCAAAAAAGAGCATAACCACATTATCGAAATCTGTGAGGCAGACTCCCACAACAAACTCACGGAACTGCACCCATTGGGCATGGACAGCGACAGCCTGATCCAGGATTTTCGCCACTATTTCACCCATACCCTGGGGCGCGACCGCCGCTGTTGCTCCACCCATTACTACTACAAGGCCCTGGCGCAGACCCTGCGCGACCGCCTGATGGAGCGCTGGAAGAACACCCGCTACGCCTATGACGAAACCGGCTGCAAGCGCACCTACTACCTGTCCATGGAGTTTCTCATGGGGCGCGCCCTGCGCAACGCCATGCTTAACCTGGATGTGGAAGCGGACGTGCGCGACGGCCTTGAGGCCTTGGGCATAGAGATGGAAGAATTGGTCGAGATGGAGCATGACGCCGGCCTGGGCAACGGCGGCCTCGGCCGACTCGCCGCCTGTTTTTTGGATAGCTGCGCCACCTTGCAGTTGCCGGTTACCGGCTACGGCATTCGCTATGAGTACGGCATGTTCCGCCAGGTGATCGAGGACGGCTATCAGCTGGAGGAGCCCGACCACTGGCTGCGCGACGGCAATCCCTGGGAGCTGGAGCGGCCGGAGTATTCCCAACGCATCCATTTCGGCGGTCGCACCGAGCATTTCGTCGACCCCGAAGGCAAGCACCACGCCCGCTGGGTAGATACCCACGACGTGCTTGCGGTGCCTTACGACAATCCCATCCCAGGCTACCGCAACGGCACGGTGAACACCCTGCGGCTGTGGAAGGCGGCGGCCACCGACGAGTTCGATCTCGACGAATTCAATGCCGGCGACTACGCCGATGCGGTGGAGGCGAAAAATCAGGCCGAGCACATCTCTATGGTGCTCTACCCCAATGATGCCAGCGAAAACGGCAAGGCCCTGCGCCTGCGTCAGCAGTATTTCCTCGCCTCCGCCAGCCTCAAGGACGTGATCCGCGGTTGGAAGCGGGCGCACAAGGACTTCAGCGCCTTCGCCAGCAAGAACTGCTTCCAGCTCAACGACACCCATCCGACCATCGCCGTGGCCGAGTTGATGCGCCTGCTGGTGGACATAGAGCGGCTGGAATGGGAAGACGCCTGGGAAATCGTCAGCAAGACCATGGCCTACACCAACCACACCCTGCTGCCGGAGGCACTGGAGCGCTGGTCGGTGCCCCTGTACGAGCAATTGCTGCCGCGCCTGCTGGAAATCATCTTCGAGATCAATGCCCGCTTCCTTAGCGAGGTTTCTGCGCGCTGGCCGATGGATACGGAGCGCCTGGGGCGCCTGTCGATCATCGAGGAAGGCCCGGTCAAGCAGGTGCGCATGGCTCACCTGGCCATAGTTGGCAGCTTCTCGGTCAACGGCGTGGCAGCACTGCATTCGGAGTTGCTCAAGGAAGGCCTGTTCCGCGATTTCTATGAGATCTGGCCGGAGAAATTCAACAACAAGACCAACGGCGTCACCCAGCGGCGCTGGATGGCTGCCTGCAATCCCGGGCTGCACAACCTGATCAATGAGACCATCGGCGAGAGCTGGGTTTACGACCTTAGCTCCCTCAAGGGCCTGAGCAAACACGCCAACGATGCCGAATTCCAGCACCGCTGGATGGCGGTGAAGCGGGAAAACAAGGCACGCCTGTCCAACACCGTCTGGCGCGATTGCGGGGTCAAGTTCGATCCCGACGCCCTGTTCGATGTCCAGGTCAAACGCATCCACGAGTACAAGCGCCAGCTCCTCAATGTCCTCCATGTCATCCATCTGTACGACCGCATCAAGCAGGGCGATACGGAAAACTGGACCCCGCGCTGCGTGCTGTTCGGCGGCAAGGCGGCCCCCGGCTATGCCCGTGCCAAGCAGATCATCAAGCTGATCAACAACGTCGCCAAGGTGATCAACCGCGACCGCCAGGTGCGTGACCATCTGCAGGTGGCGTTTCTGCCCAATTACCGGGTCACGGCGATGGAGGTGATTGCCCCCGGTGCGGACCTGTCGGAGCAGATATCCACTGCCGGCAAGGAGGCCTCAGGCACCGGCAACATGAAGTTCATGATGAACGGCGCCCTGACCATAGGCACCCTGGACGGCGCTAATATCGAGATCCGCGAGGCGGTGGGCGAGGAGCACTTCTTCCTCTTTGGCCACACCGCGCAACAGGTGAATGACCTGCGCCATCATTACAACCCGGAGCACTTCATCAACGGTGACAACCGTTTCGTCCGGGTCATGAGCCTGCTGGAGAGCGGCCATTTCAACCAGTTCGAGCCAGGCATGTTCGACGCCATTGCTCACTCTATCCGCAGCTCCCAGGACCCCTGGATGGTGGCGGCAGACTTCAGCAGCTACATCGACGCCCAGCAGCGTGCCTCCGAGCACTTCAACTGGAGCGAACGCTGGGCCCTGAGCAGCATCCTCAACACCGCCCACAGTGGTTTCTTCTCCACCGATAGAACCATGCAGGAATACAACCAGGATATCTGGAACCTCAAATCCATTGCGCCCCTGACCATGGAAATAAGCAAGTAAACTCTACCTCAGTAAAAAGGACGCAGAGGACGCAGAGGACGCGGAGAAGCGCGGAGAAGCGCGGAGAAGCGCGGAGAACGCGGAGTTGAAGATGGAAGGAGTCTGAGAAGGAGAATTGCAGTAGACCACTCAGGCGGTTAAGCCCCTCGCCCCTCCGGGGGGACGACTGCAAGGATGCAGGAGGCCAGAGTCGAGGAGTTGGGGAGAGGGGCGCTGAGCTTAACCCACGCCTAAGCAATCTGGAGTCCCAAGCGCCCGCTTGGACTGAGATTTTAAGCTGGCGGCTGCAGGCTGACCGCTAACTCACCCCACCCACAACCGTGCATTGCGGAACAGGCGCAGCCAGGGGCCGTCCTCGCTCCAGCCATCCGGGCGCCAGGAGTGCTGCAGGGCACGGAATACCCGCTCCGGATGGGGCATCATGATGGTCACTCGGCCGTCGGTGTTGCACAGGCCGGTGATGCCCTCCGGTGAACCGTTAGGATTCGCCGGGTAGCGGCGGGCGGGCTCGCCGCTGTTTTCGATGAAGCGCAGGCCGATCAGTCCCTCTGCCGCTTGCTGATGGGCCGCATCACGGAACTCGGCGCGGCCCTCGCCGTGGGCCACGGCGATGGGCATGCGTGAGCCGGCCATCCCCGCCAGTAGGATCGACGGTGACTCCAGCACCTCCACCAGCGAGAAGCGGGCCTCGAACTGCTCCGAGCGGTTGCGCACGAAATGCGGCCAGTGATCGCTGCCGGGGATGAGTTCATGCAGGTTGGAGAGCATCTGGCAGCCGTTGCACACCCCCAGGGCGAAGCTGTCGCTGCGCGCAAAGAAGGCCTGAAACTGGTCGCGGCTGCGCGGGTTGAACAGGATCGACTTGGCCCAGCCCTCGCCGGCGCCGAGCACATCGCCATAGGAAAAACCGCCGCAGGCCACTAGTCCCTTGAACTGGGCAAGCTCCACCCGGCCGCTGTGGATGTCCGACATGTGCACGTCGATGCAGTCAAACCCGGCGCGGTGGAAGGCGGCGGCCATTTCCACCTGACCGTTGACCCCCTGCTCGCGCAGTATCGCCATCGCGGGCCTCACCCCTAGATTGAGCATAGGTGCGGCCGGGTTCTCATTCAGATCAAAGCTGAGCTGCACCTGCAGGCCAGGGTTTGGCTCGGCGATGCGCGCGTGCTCCTCATCGGCGCACTCCGGGGTGTCGCGCAGGCGCTGCATCTG
>JADGBD010000256.1 GCA_015231665.1 Gammaproteobacteria bacterium | reverse complement strand
GGCGTTGTCCTTGCTCGCATCACCGGTGAGGGATTCGAGGAATTTCTTGGTGCCGGAGCTGGCGATGGTGCCTATGGTGTCGTTCACCTCCTGGCGGCTCATGCCGATGCCGTTGTCGCTGATGGTCAGGGTCTTGGCGTCCTTATCAAAGCTGACGCGGATACGCAGTTCGGCATCGCCCTCATACAGGGCATCGTCGGTGAGGGCCTCAAAGCGCAGCTTCTCGGCAGCGTCCGAGGCGTTGGAGATCAGCTCGCGCAGGAAGATCTCCTTGTTGCTATAGAGGGAGCGAATCACCAGGTTGAGCACCTGGCTCACTTCGGCTTGAAAACTCAGGGTCTCTTTGTGGGCTTCTACCGTCATCTGTCGAACATCCTCGCAAGTTGGGTCAAAAACAATGGGCGGAAGATGGGACTCTTTGGCTGAAATTCAAGCGCAGGCCATCCTGATTGTCCGCCGGGGGCGTGGTAGATTGAGGCAAATTCACCAGGAGCCCAGCCATGCCGCAACCGATCGAAAACGTCAGCGTCAACCCCGAAGCCAATATCTACTTCGATGGCCGCTGCGTCAGCCACAGCCTGCAACTGGCCGATGGCAGCCGCAAATCCGTCGGCGTCATCTTCCCCAGCAGCCTGACCTTCAGCACTGGCGAGCCCGAGCTGATGGAGCTGATCAAGGGCCGCTGCCGGATCAAGCGCGAGGACGAGGCCGACTGGTCCGAATTCGGCGGCGGCGAACAGTTCAGCGTAGCCGGCAACAGCCGCTTTGACATCGAAACCCTGGAGACCCTGCACTACATCTGCCACTTTGGCTGAACTTAAGCAGCAAACCGGGCGCAGGCCTCACCCCCAGGTGCATTGCTGCTAAAATGCCCCAACTACGGCACTTTTCACTGGAGACATGATGATTTCAGCACCGGCCAAATCCCTATCCACCCTGGGCATATGCTTGCTCCTGGCAGGCCCGATCTGGGCCGATGGCTGCAACCCGCAGCCCTTCTCCAGCTGGCTTGAGGAGGTCAAACAGGAAGCCCAGGCACAGGGGATTTCCAGCAAAACCCTACGTCAGCTCAATGGCCTGAGTTACGATCCCAAGGTCATCGGCATGGATCGCAAGCAGGGCGTGTTCGCCCAAACCTTTCTCACCTTCGCCGGGCGCATGGCGAATAACTATCGCCTGACCCAGGGCAAGAAATACATGCAGCAGTATGCCGAGCTGTTCGCTCGCATGGAGCAGGAGCAGGGCGTACCCGCGCCGGTGATCACCGCCTTCTGGGCGCTGGAGACCGACTTTGGTGCCAACACCGGCGATTTCGATACCCTGCGTTCCCTCGCCACCCTGGCCCACGACTGCCGCCGGCCCGAACTGTTCCGGCCCCAGCTGATCGCCGCCCTGGAGATTCTCGACAAGGGCTATCTGACCCGGGCACAGCTCAAGGGCGCCTGGGCCGGCGAGCTGGGCCAGACCCAGTTCCTCCCCAGCGATTACCTCAAGCACGGCCAGGATGCCGATGGCGATGGCCGGATTGACCTGCTCAAGAGCAAGGCCGATGTGATTGCCTCCACCGCCAGCCATCTGGCCCATCTGGGTTGGCGCAAGGGCGAGCCCTGGCTGGAAGAAGTCAGCGTACCGGCGAAGATGGACTGGGAGCAGGCCGACCTGGAGACCCTGCTGCCGGTCAGCCGCTGGGTAGAACGCGGGATCAAACCGGTCAACGGCCGCCTGCGCGGGCAGAATCTCAAGGCCAGCCTGCTGTTGCCCATGGGCAAGGACGGCCCTGCTTTTCTCGCCTATGAGAATTTCCGCATCTACACCGAGTGGAACAAGTCCCTGGTCTATGCCACCACCGCCGCCTATCTGGCCACCCGCCTGGATGGCGCCGGCCCGGTCAAGCCCGGTCGCGCCGAGGTGGCCAGCCTGAGCCTGGCGGAAACCAAGAGCCTGCAGGAGTTGCTCCAGGCCAAGGGCCATGACGTGGGCAAGATCGACGGCATCATCGGCGCCGGCACCCGCGCAGCGGTGCGCGCCGAGCAAAAACGCCTGGGCCTGCCCGCCGATGGCTATCCGACCCAGAATCTGCTGAGTGCTTTGCAGGGTGGTTGAGTGATAGACCTAGCTGCCAGTCACCAGCTGTCAGCCGTCAGCTTGATAGAATCGCTTGGCGAGACTGTAGCCCGGATGTAGCGCAGCGGAATCCGGGGTGGCGCAAGCCCAGTACCTGCGAGGTCGGCCGCGCTCCTGGGCGTGCATTTTTAGGGGCGTTCAATCGCCGTTGCCACCTCGCCACTGAAATGCTGAACAAAATGTAAAAAAACTGCGCCTCAACAGCCCCGGATTTCCCTTCGCTGCATCCAGGCTAGGGCACAGTAACTTTTGCAATTCTTTGCGCTCTTTGCGCTCTTTGGGTTTTCTTTGCATCCTTTGCAATCCGGATTTTCAGGTACAACCATGACAGATCCAGCCAAGCCTCTGTATATCTGCCTGATCAGCGTCCATGGCCTGATTCGTGGTCATGAGCTGGAACTGGGGCGGGATGCGGATACCGGCGGTCAGACCAAGTATGTAGTGGAGTTGGCCAGAGCCCTGGCTGAGCATCCGGCGGTGGCCCAGGTCGATCTGCTTACCCGTCTGATCGAGGACGAGGTGATTTCCAGCGACTACGCCCAGCCCATAGAAGCGGTGCAACCGGGCTTTCGCATCGTCCGCATTGGCGCTGGTCCGCCCGGTTATATCTTCAAGGAACAGCTCTGGGATCACCTGGATAGCTTCGTCGATAACGCCATCCAGTTTCTCGGCCAGCAGCAACACCCGCCCGATCTGCTCCATAGCCATTACGCCGATGCCGGCTATGTGGGCAGCCGCCTCGCCCTGATCCTCGACATCCCCCTGGTGCACACCGGTCACTCCCTCGGCCGGGTGAAACGCCAGCGTCTGCTGGCCTCCGGCCTATCCGCCAGCCAGATCGAAAGCCGCTACCACATGGCCCGGCGGATCCAGGCCGAGGAGCTGACCCTGGCCACCGCCGAGCGGGTGATCACCAGCACCCATCAGGAAATCGAAGAGCAATACGAGCTCTACGACTTCTATCAACCGGAGCAGATGCGCGTCATCCCACCCGGCACCGATCTGTCTCAGTTTCACCCGCCCGAGGGCAAGGAATGGCAATCGGCCATAGCCGCCGAGATCGGCCGCTTCCTGCGCGAGCCGGAGCGGCCGATGATCCTGGCCCTGTCCCGACCCGATCCGCGCAAGAATATCAGCGCCCTGGTGCGCGCCTACGGTGAGGACAAACCGCTGCAGGAAGCGGCCAATCTGGTGCTGGTGGCGGGCAACCGCGAGGACATCCAGGAGCTGGACGAGGGTGCCCAGGAGGTGCTCTCCGAACTGCTGCTGCTGATCGACCATTACGATCTCTACGGCAAGGTGGCCTACCCCAAGCACCACAAGGCCGACGAGGTACCGCTGATCTATCGCCTGGCCACCCTCTCCGGCGGCGTCTTCGTCAACCCGGCCCTGACCGAGCCCTTCGGCCTGACCCTGATCGAGGCTGCCGCCAGCGGCCTGCCCCTGGTCGCCACCGAGGACGGCGGCCCACGGGACATCATCGGC
>JADGBD010000255.1 GCA_015231665.1 Gammaproteobacteria bacterium | reverse complement strand
TATCTCCTATCTCCTATCTCCTATCTCCTATCTCCTAACCCCTAACTCCTAACACTTAAAACTTAACCCCTGACCCCCCATGTCCCGCTACCGTCCCCCTGCCCCGCCCAAGTCGCCCTACATCACCCGCGCCGGTTACGACCGCTTGGCGCTGGAGTTGGATGGCCTGTGGCTGCGGCGGCGCGAGGTGACTGCCGCTCTGGCCGCTGCTGCAGCCGAGGGGGATAGATCGGAAGACGCCGAGTACATCTACCGCAAGAAGGAGCTGCGGGAGCTGGATCGGCGCATCCGCTATCTACAAAAGCGCCTGCCGGAGCTGAAGGTGGTCAGCGAGGCGCCCAGCCGCCAGGATCAGGTGTTTTTTGGTGCCTGGCTCTGGCTGGAGGATGAAACCGGCGCGGAGCTGCGCTGCCGCATTGTTGGCGCCGACGAGCTGGACCCCAAGCGCAACTGGATGAGCATAGATTCGCCCCTGTCCCGTGCCTTGCTCAAGCGTCAGCTGGATGACGAGGTCGAGGTGCAAACCCCCGCAGGGCCCAAGCGCTATCTGATTGTCGAGATCAGCTACGGCGACAACAGCGGCGACAGCCTCAACCATTGAGCAGGTCACTCAAATACTGGCCGATCCGGCCGCTTTGTGGGATGATCAGCGGCCTGATTGCGGGGTTGCGAAAGCTCAATCATGCGGCCCATTTCCTGACTCAACCTGGACATTGCTAGGATTCAATGAGCGTGAGAACCATTCAAACTTTAGATGCCTGGCAGGGCGAGGCAGAATGCAAAACCTGTTCCATCAGAGACTCGGTGCTGTTTGCCAAGCTCGACGAGTCCCTGTTCGAAAAACTCCATCATCCCATCGAACAGGTCTGCCTGAGTACCGGCTCCACCCTGTACCGGGCGGGCCAAACCGGCAATCACCTCTACACCCTGCGTCAAGGCCTGGTGAAGCTGGTGCAATACCTGCCCGATGGCAGCCAGCGCATCGTCCGTATTGCCCGCGACACCGACCTCATCGGTCTGGAATCCCTCCTCGGCCAGCCCTATCAGCACGATGCCATCTGCCTGCAGCCCTGCGAGTTCTGCTCCCTGCCGGTGGAGGTGATCAAACGCATGGCTGGCGAGTGCCCGGACCTGCAGAACGAACTGCTCAACCGCTGGCAGCGCGCCCTCAGCGAGGCCGATGCCTGGCTGACGGAACTCTCCACCGGCTCGGCCCGCCAGCGCGTCGCTCGCCTGCTGCTGCGTCTGGCCAGGCAGAACAAGGAACACCTCTGCTACCTGTTCAGCCGTGAGGACATGGGCTCGATGCTCGGCGTCACCACCGAGACCGCCAGCCGCACCATTGCCGAGTTCAAGCGCCAGAAGCTGCTGGTGGACAGCGGCAAGGGCTGCTACAGCTGCGACCTGGAGGGTCTGCAGCGCCTGGCCGAGGACTGATCCCGCTCCATGAGCACCGCCTGACCCCTGCCGGAACCCCGCATGAGACCTGACCACGGCGACCTCAGTCTGGCCCAGGTCGCCGAGGCCGGGGACTATAGCTGGCGCAGGATTCTGCGCATGATGACCGTGCAGCGGCCGCGCCTGATCAAGGCCAACCTCATCGCCATCAGCGGCGCCCTGCTGGCGGTGCCCGTACCCCTGCTGATGCCGATGCTGGTGGATCAGGTGCTGCTGGAAAAACCCGGCGCCCTGCTTGCCTGGCTCGATACCCTGGCCCCCAGCTCCTGGCACGGGGCCATCTATTACATCAGCGCCGTCACCCTGCTCACCATCGCCCTGCGCCTGGGCAGCCTGGCCCTGGCGGTGGTACAGAGCCAAGAGTTCGCCGGCATCGCCAAGGGGGTGATCTTCCGCATCCGCAGCCAATTGCTGGAGCGGATCAACCGCGTCTCCATGATGGAGTACGAGACCCTGGGTAGCAGCACCATCGCCTCCCATCTGGTCACCGACATAGACACCCTGGATAGCTTTCTCGAAAGCGCCACCAGCAAACTGCTGGTGGCCCTGCTGAGCATCCTCGGCACCGGCCTGGTGCTGCTGTGGATGCACTGGCAGCTGGCGCTGTTTTTTCTCCTGACCAATCCCCTGGTGATCTTCTTCACGGTCAGGCTCGGGCGCCGGGTCAAGCAGCTCAAGGGGGCGCAGAACAAGGCCTACCAGCAGTTTCAAGAGGCCTTTGCCGAGACCCTGGATGCGATTCAGGAGCTGCGCAGCAACAATGCCGAGCGACATTTTCTCGATCGCATCATCGCCAGTGCCGATCGCATCCGCCTCCGCTCCGAAGCCTTCAGCTGGCAGAGCGAGTCCGCCGCGCGCCTGTCCATGAGCCTGTTTCTCATCGGTTTTGACCTGTTTCGCGCCATCGGCATGCTGCTGGTGCTGTTTTCCGACCTGAGCATCGGCGAGATGCTCGCCTTCTACGCCTACCTCTGGTTCATGATGGGGCCGGTGCAGGAGGTGCTCAACACCCAATACGCCTACCAAAGCGCCAAGGCCGCCCTCGCCCGCATCAACCGGCTGCAGCAGCTGCAGCTGGAGCCGAGCCTTCCGGCCCGCTGCGACCCCTTTTGCGGACAGAAGACCATCGGCATCGAGCTGCGTCAGGTCTGCTTCAGCTACCCCAACGGCGCCCAGGTGCTGAACAACCTCAGCCTGAGCATAGCCCCCGGCGAGAAGGTGGCCCTGGTGGGCGCCAGCGGCGAGGGCAAGACCACCCTGATCCAGCTGCTGCTGGGGCTGTACGAGGCCGACAGCGGCGAGATTCGCTACGGTCAGTGCACGACCCGGGAAATCGGCCTGGAACAGGTGCGCGCTCAGGTCGCCACCGTGTTGCAGAATCCGGCCCTGTTCAACGACAGCCTGCGCAACAACCTCACCCTGGGCCGCGAGCACAGCGATGCCGATCTCTGGCGCGCGCTGGAGATCGCCCAGCTGCGCCAGACCGTGGAACAGCTGGCCGATGGCCTCGACAGCCTCATCGGCCGCGAGGGCGTGCGCCTCTCCGGCGGCCAGCGCCAGCGCCTGGCGGTGGCGCGGATGGTGCTCAAGGACCCCAAGGTGGTGATCCTCGACGAGGCCACCTCGGCCCTGGACGCCACCACCGAGGCGAAATTGCATCAATCCGTGCAGCAATTCCTCGACGGCCGCACCGTCCTGCTGGTGGCCCACCGCCTCAGCGCCGTGCGCCAGGCCGAGCGCATCCTGGTGTTCAAGCAAGGCCAGATCGTCGAGCAGGGCCGCCACCAGGAACTGGTGGCCAGCCAGGGAGTCTATGCTCAGCTGTATGCAGAACAGTTGTGAGCCAGCCTTGATCCTGTAGGTCGGCCTTCAGGCCGACTGGGGCGCTGCGGGGTGGTTGGGCTTGGCCTTTGCCCGCGGCATCTCACCACCAACGGCTGTCGGGCTAAAGCCCGACCTACAACCTACCCTGTAGGGCGGCCTTCAGGCCGACTGCGGCGCTGCGGGGTGGTTAGGCTTGGCCTTTGCCCGCGGCATCTCACCACCAACGGCTGTCGGGCTGAAGCCCGACCTTCTATGAGGCCTCTGATGTCAAGCGCTTTAGCACAAGATTTCAGGTATTCATAAATTTACTCCAGTCGACAGCGGCAGAGTCTGTGATCCGCAGCTTATCCATAGGTGAAGCG
>JADGBD010000254.1:1738-3666 GCA_015231665.1 Gammaproteobacteria bacterium | reverse complement strand
CCAGCTGGAATACCGGCAAGCAATCGGAACACCAGGAGCGCCAGTATTTCCGCGCCCCCAAAGCCCAGGCAACAAAATGACAGTCACTTTCTTCGGCGTTGAACAACATGGCCGTTAAGAAATCTCAAATTAGACGCAATTATCCACGCCGAGAATTCGGTTCGCTATGCAGATTGCGAAACCCACTATAGAAATTACGAAATTACAGCGAGACATGTGCTCGGAGTGAGAAAGTCTCACAGGCAACAAAATGACAGTCACTTTCTTCGGCGTCAGTACGGGCTGTCAGCAGCCGAAATCGACGATCTCGCCATTCAGACCAAGCTGAACCTGACAGGCTCCTACAGCCACTCGGGCGGCAGCAGGTGCTGGTAGGCGGCGCGCAGGGCGTCGGACCAGTCGCGGGAGAGTTTTTGGAAGTAGGGATCGTTGTCTTCGATGCGGTATTTCAGCGTCAGCCGGTGTTCATTCCGGCGCATCACCACCAGGTCAAGGGGAAAGCCGACCGACAGGTTCGAGCGCACCGTCGAGTCCATCGATAGCAGCGCCAGTTTGACCCCGTCCATGACCCCGGCGCCCTGGTATTTCAACGCCCGGTCGAGGATCGGCTTGCCGTATTTGTGCTCGCCGATCTGCAGGAAGGGCGTCTCCTGGGTGGCGCGGATGAAGTTGCCGGCGGAGTAGATCTGGAACAGGGCCATCTCGCTGCCCTGAATCTGGCCACCCAGAAGAAAGCTGGCCTGGAAGCTGGCGTCCTGAGCGCGCATGGCCTCGGCATCTTCCACGTAAACCCGGCGTACCGCCCGACCCACCAGCCTTGCCGCCTGAAAGGGGCTGGCGACGCTGTAGAGGCTTTCTGGCTGGGCGTCCGGGTCGCTGTCCGAGCTGAGTCCTGCATTGAGATGGTGGATCACCGCCTGGGTCACCGCCAGGTTGCCCGAGGTCATCAGGGTCAGGGCGCGTTCACCCTGGACTTCCCAGGTGAAGGTCTTGCTGTAGGTGGAGATGTTGTCCACCCCGGCGTTGGTGCGGGTGTCCGCCAGCATGACCAGGCCTTCTTCCAGATAGAGTCCGATGCAGTAGGTCATTGCGCCGCTCCCTGGGCCTGAAAGACCTGCACCTGCACCTCCATCTGCTCGGCGCCCCCACCCCGGCGCACACCACGAATCGGCGCCGCTTCATGATAGTCGAGGCCGACGCCGATGCGCACGTACTGGTCGGTGGCGCAGAGGCAGTTGGCAACATCAAAGCCGATCCAGCCCAGGTCCGGCGTCAGGGCCTCGGCCCAGGCGTGCGCGGCCTCGCTGGTCTCGCCCTCGTCGCTGTGGAGCAGATAACCGGAGACGTAGCGCGCCGGGATGCCCAGGCTGCGCGCAGCGGAGATGAATACATGAGCGTGATCCTGGCAGACGCCAAGGCCATTGGCCAGGGCCTCGCTGGCTGTGGTGGCGGCATGGCTCTCGCCGGTGCGGTAGTCAATCGCCTCGCGCACCGCCGCCATCAGCCGATGCAGCACATCCAGCCGGTCCGGGCTATCCCCCTGCACCGAGCGAGCCAGGGCGCGGATGGCGCCATCGGCCTTGGTCTGGGCGGTTTCGCGCAGGTAGAACAGGGGCGGAAAGGGCTCGCTGCTGCCGCTGAGCACGCCGTTGTTGTCGCTGGTGATCACGGTGCCGCGGACGCGGATCAGGACTTCCTGGTGGGGATGGTCGATCACCAGGGTGTGGGTGAGGTTGCCGAAGCTGTCGGCAAAACTCTGCAACAGATCGCCATCCGAGGCCTCCACCGCCCAGTGCTTGATCAGCTGGTTGTCGCAGGGCTGCGGGGTCAGGCGCAGGCTTTGGATCGAGTAGCACACCGGCTCCTCGTAGCTGTAGCGGGTTTCGTGATCAATGCTGATATTCATGCCGGTTTGGTTGGTCCTTTGG
>JADGBD010000254.1:0-1638 GCA_015231665.1 Gammaproteobacteria bacterium | reverse complement strand
ACTCAATTGAAATGAAAGTTCTCCGCGATCTTGGCGCCCAGGGCGTTGTTGCGGTCGAGAAAACCGGTGAGATATTCGTGCAGCCCTTCCTGGAAGATCTCTTCGATACTGGAGTAACCCAGCTCGGAGTAGAGCTTACCGGCCAAGCGCTGGCAATCATAGCGCCGGCCATGATGGCGGGCGATTTCCTGCAGGTAGCGGTCGATCTTGTAGTGGGCATGGATCAGCGAGCGAGGCAGTTCCTGGCGCAGGATCAGCAGCTCGGCGACCTTCCAGGGCTGCACCACGTCGCGATAGACGTAGTGGTAGGCACCCAGGGCGGAGACCGAGCGCAGCACCGTGGTCCATTGGGTGTAGTCCACCGAGCCACCCACCACCTCACCGCGGGGCAGGAGGATGTGGTACTTCACATCGAGGATGCGGGCGGTGTTGTCGGCGCGTTCGACATAGGTGCCCAGGTTGATGAAGGAATGCGCCTCGTCTCGCAGCATGGTGTTGTAGAGTGCGCCGCGAAACTGGGTTGAGCGGCTTTTCACCCAGTCGAGAAAGCCGAGCAGGTTGTCGCTTTTCAGGCTGCGTGCCCAGTGGCTGTTGAACTCCAGCCACATGTCGTTGATGCTCTCCCACATTTCGCCGGTTAGGGCCGTGCGCACCGAACGGGCGTTGTTGCGCGCGCTGTTGCAGCAGCAGCGGATGGACGAATTGTTGTCATCATCCAGGGCAACGTAGCTGAGCACGGATTCCAAATGAGCCTCGCCGTGTTTGGCTAGCAAGCCCTGGTCACAGGCGGCGGCCACCGCCGAGGACAGCCACTCGCTGTTGCTCGTGCGTCCCTCCATGGTGGGCATCTGGCTCATGCGGTAGCCCACCTCGATAATCCGCGCCAGATTCTCCGCCCGCTCCATGTACCGGCCCAGCCAGTAAAGATTGCCCGCAGTACGACTAAGCATGACTGGCCTCCATCGCTCCACCCTCAGGACCCGCACTTTCCAGTGGAAACGCCTCCATCACGCCATCGTCGAGAACCCAGGTGTCCTTGGTACCTCCGCCCTGGGAAGAATTGACCACCAGCGAGCCCTCCTTCAGTGCCACTCGGGTCAGGCCGCCTGGCACCAGGCGCACCTTGTCCGCACCCATGAGGACAAAGGGACGCAGGTCCACATGCCGCGGGGCGTAACCATCGGCCACAAAGGTGGGCGAGGTAGACAGGGCCAGTGTCGGCTGGGCGATAAACTCCCGCGGCTCGGCCTTGATCCGCTCGGCATAGGCCTTACGCTCCTCCACCGTGGCCTTGGGCCCCACCAGCATGCCGTAGCCGCCGGAACCGGCCACCTCCTTGACCACCAGTTCGTCGAGATGCTCCAGCACATAACGGCAGTCGTCCTCGCGGGCACACCACCAGGTGGGCACGTTCTTCAGCAGGGGCTCCTCGCCCAGGTAGAAGCGGATCATCTCCGGCACATACATGTAGATGGCCTTGTCGTCGGCAATGCCGCCGCCCACCGCATTGGCCAGGGTGACACCCCCGGAGCGATAGACGTTCATCAGCCCCGGTACGCCAATGGCGCTGTCCGGGCGGAACGCCAGGGGGTCGAGAAAATCGTCGTCGATGCGCCGGTAGATGATGTCCACCCGCTG
>JADGBD010000253.1 GCA_015231665.1 Gammaproteobacteria bacterium | reverse complement strand
CAAGTTCCCCTCCGGGGTGGATCGGGCGAAGACCGCCGAGATTCGTCCCCTGGATGGCGCCAGCCTTTCCCAGGGTCTGCAGCTGGTGGTGTTCGAGTCTGAGCATTGCCCCTTCTGCGAACTGTTCCGCAAGGAGATACTGCAGGGCTGGCAGGCCTTGACGCCGATCACCACCAGCCTTTCGCCCCTGGCCCCCAAGGGCTGGCAGATCAAGGACCCGCTCTGGGCCACGCCCACCATTATCCTGTTTGATCAGGGCAAGGAACGGGAGCGCTATACCGGCTACAACGGTGATCAGGACGGCTTCTGGCGCTGGCTCGGGCACGCGGTGCTGAGTGATGAAGAGCGCCGCATCGCCTACCAGAGCGGTACCGAGCGGCCCTTCACCGGCTCCCTGCTGGACAACAAAAAGCCCGGCAACTATGTGGACCCGGTCACCGGCGCAGCTCTGTTTCGCAGCGACAGCAAGTTTGACAGCGGCTCCGGCTGGCCCAGCTTCTTCCAGCCCATCGAGGGCGCGGTGACCCTGCACGAGGACAGCAGCCACGGCATGGTGCGTACCGAGGTGCGCAGCAAAAGCTCCGGCATCCATCTGGGGCATGTGTTCACCGACGGTCCGCCACCCACCGGCAAGCGCTTCTGCATCAATAGCAAGGTGATGCGCTTTGTGCCGGACGAGGCAGCGGTCAAGGGAGATTGAGGGGGTGGCTGAATGGCTCGGCCTGCTGGCCCTCGGCCTGGCCCTGCTGATGGGGCTGGTGGTGCTCTGGGTGCTGGGCTACAACTGGCTGGCCTGGCGCTCCGCCACGACTGGTGCAGGTGCCAGCGACGCAGCTGTTGGAACGCGCTCGCCGATATTCATCATCGCCCCTCTGTTCAGCCTGCTGGCTGTCGGGCTGATCAACGGCCAGTACCTGGCAGAGCCGGATCACCGCCTCTGGTTCCTGGCCCTGCTGGCGTTCCTGCTCGATCCTTCCAGCTATCTGCTGCTGCGGGCGCTGTGGCGCAGCCCTGATTAATTGTACTTTGTTGAATTACGTTGCCTGTCCCGGTAAGCCCTTGGAAAGGACGCCGTAAACCCCTCCCTGGGGGCTTGTCGCTGCCCATCCGGGGCAGCGGCACCTGTCCAAGGGCTCACCGGGACGCGCTCCACAAAAATTTAACAAAGCCGAATTAACGTCCGCTGGCCCGCCCCATGCTCAATCGATAGAGCAGGGGAATGATCACCAGGGTCAGCAGGGTGGAGAAGGCCAGACCCCAGACGATGGCGGTGGCGACCGGGCCCCAGATCAGGGACTTGCCGCCCAGGCCGGCAGCCAGGGAGAAAAGGCCGGCGATGGTGGTCAGCGAGGTGATGAGGATGGGAATGATCCGCCGCCGTGCGGCGTAGAGGGTGGCATGGAGCAGGCTCATGCCGCGCTCCAGGCGCTGGTTGGCGGCGGAGATCATGACGATGGCGGAGTTGACCGCAATCCCCGCCAGGGCGACGACCCCGTAGAGGGTGTAGAGGCTCAGCGGGTTTTGCGTCACCAGCAGGCCCAGCACCACGCCGGTGAAAGCCAGAGGAACGGTGGTGAGGATCATCAGCGGCTGCCAGTAGCTGCGGAACTGGGTGCCGAGGATCAGGTACATCAGGCCTATGCCAAACAGAAACAGGCCGCCGATGCTCTCCAGGGCCTCGTTGATGTCGTCCAGTTCGCCGGAGAAGTCCAAGTCGAGGTTGGGGAAGTCGGCCTTGCCCTGATTCCAGGCCTCCAGCAGCAGACGGTTGGCCTTGAGGGTGTCGAGCTTTTCCTTGTCGATGTCCGCTTCCACGGTGATGGCGCGGCGGAAGTTGTAATGGCGGATATTGCCCAGGCCCTTGCCGCGCTCCTCGCTCAGTAGCTGACCCAGAGCGACGCTGCCGCCATCGCTCAGCGGCAGGCGAAAGCCGAGCAGCTGGTTGAGGTCGCTCAGGGGTTCGGGCCGGGCGCGCAGGCGCACCCGCAGTTCTTCGCCCTCGCTGCGCATGCTGCCGAGAATCTCGCCATCCCCCAGCAGGCGCAGGCTGCGCTGCACCTCCTGGGGGTTGAGACCGGCGCGGAGGATGGCATCGTTATCCAGGCGCAGGACCAATTCGTAGCTGCCGCGCTCGGCATCGTCCTCGATATCCTTGATCCCGTCGATGCCGCTGAGAATCTGGCGCATGCGATCGGCACCGGCGCGGATTTCGGCGTAATTGTCGCCACGCACCTTGACCTGGATCGGCTTGGACACCGGCGGGCCGCTGGCCAGGCGCAGGAAGGAGATGTTGAGCGGGCCGGGCAGGGCGCTGACATCGGCACGCATCGCCTCGATGATCTCATCCACCTCGCGCAGTTGCGGCGTCTTCGGCTGCAGGCCGACGAGGATCTGCCCCAGATGGTTGCCCAGACGCGGCTCGGTTTCGGTGAACATTTGCCCGGCGTAGCTGACAACGGCGCGGGCATCGCCAGGCTGCAGGTGGGCGCGCACCCGCGTCTCCATTGCTTGCAGGCGCTCCAGGGTGGCCTCCAGCGGGGTTTCCGGCGGCATCTCCAGGTTGACGTAAAACAGCCGCAGGGGGTCATTGGCGAAAAAGTCCATGCGGATCATGCCCGCGCTGAGCGCTGCGACGGCGAGCAAAAACAGCCCGCTGACCGCGCTCAGGCTGAGCTTGGGCCAGCGCATGGCCTTGATCAGCCAGCGCACATAGAAGGTCTGGATACGGTGGGTGGCCTTGACCCGCCAGCGCTGCACCCGGCTCGGCCGCTCGAAGCTGACCCGCGCCGCCAGCAGGTGCGCCGGCAGCATCCAGAAGGCCTCGATCAGGCTCACCAGCAGGGCGATGCTGACGACTATGGGGATCACCTGCATGAATTTGCCGAGGATGCCCGGCAGCAGCATCAGCGGCATGAAGGCCGCCACCGTGGTCAGCACCGCTGCCAGCACCGGCTTGCCCACCTCGCGCAGGGCGTCCAGGCTGGCTTCCAGCACCTCGACGCCGCGCTGCAGGCGGTAATAGATGGATTCGACCACCACCACGGCGTCATCCACCAGCATCCCCAGAACTATGACCACCGCCAGCAGCACGGTGACATTGAGGGTGTGACCGAGGCTGGCGAGAATCCAGAAGGTGCCGGCGAGGATGAAGGGGATGCCGATGGCGGTGAACAGGGCGATGCGCGAGCCGAGAAACAGCCAGGTCACCAGCAGCACCAGGATCAGGCCGATGAGGGCGTTGTTCTGCATCAGCTCGATGGAATTGCGCGTGGGGATGGTCTGGTCGTTGACCAGAATCAGCTCCACCCCGGTCTGCGCGCTCAAGCGGTTGCGCTCGGCCATGTAGGCCTGCAGGCGCTCCACCAGTTCGAGCATGTTGGCGTTTTCCTGCTTCATCACCCCCAGAATCACCGCCGGGCGCTGTTCGTGCAGGGCCAGGGTGCTGGCCTTCTCCCGTCCAAGGCGGACCTGGGCGAGCTGTTCGAGGAGGACCTCCGGCTCGGCCCCCAGCACCGGCCGCTGGGACAGCAGCTGCGCCGAGGCATCGCTGCCGAGCAGGCGGATCAGCCAGCTCTGCTGACCCAGTTCGCGGCTGCCGGCGGCCAGGTCTTGAAAGAAGGCGCGGATGCTGTCGGCCACCTGGGTCGGCGACAGACCATGGCGCTCCAGTGCG
>JADGBD010000252.1 GCA_015231665.1 Gammaproteobacteria bacterium | reverse complement strand
GATCAAGCTCAAGTCCGTGGTGCTCAAGGACGCCCAGGACCCCATTGCCATGGTTTTTCCATTGTTCGGCACGCACTTGCGTGACTGGGTCAACCTGTACCTGGATAACCTTCAAATGCAGTACAGCGCTGATAAGTTGCTGGATGAATATGAAGAAATCTTTCAGGTGGAGTCCAATCGTCAATGAGTAGTCGGCAATGAGTGTGGGGCCTAGTCGGCTAAACTGGTTACTCAGTCCTTGGGCGATAATCCTCGCTGTGGGTCTGGGGCTCTATCTGGGTCTGCAGCAGCCGCAAATGGCCATGGAGCTGCGACCCATCGGTGATATCTATCTGGGTTTGCTGAAGATGTGCATTCTGCCGATTCTGCTCTCGGCGATTACCCTCAGTCTGGGGCGGATGATGCAAAGCCCGGGGGCTGGTGAGCTGATTCGGCGCATGCTTCTGGTGTTTGGCGTGGGACTGTTGCTCACCAGTTTGCTCGCCACCGGGCTGGCGCTGATCAGCGCCCCGGGCAAGGACTTGGGCGACGATACTCTGGCGAGCCTTGGTGGCTTTGCCAGCGAGTCCAAGTATCTGCCGGATTTGGAAATCGCGCTCAATCAGCCGCCGGTGGCGGCAGACAATCCGGGTCTCATGGGCTTTATCACCCGGATGGTGCCGGAAAACGTGTTCAATGCCCTCAGCGAAGGCATCAACCTGCAGGTGTTGGTGTTTGCCATTCTTTTTGGCCTGGCCTTGGGGCATCTCGATCGGGAACTGAGTGGCCCCTTCTTTCAGGTGCTGGAGGCCGCCTATCGGGCCTTCAATAACCTCATTCGCTGGATGATGTATCCATTGCCCCTGGCCCTGATGGTGTTGCTCGCCAATCAGGTGGCCCAGGTGGGGCTGGATATCCTCTTGGCCATGCTATTGTTTGTGGAGGTCAGCCTGCTGGCGATGGGGCTGCTGTTTATGGTCAGCCTGCTGATCATCTGGCGCCGCTCGGGGACTGGGTTCTGGGCTAGCCTGGGGGCCTTGCGTGAAACCATGCTGGTGTCTCTGGCCACCCGCAGCACCCTTGCCGCCATCCCTTCGGCAATGCAGGGTATGCAGCAAGGGCTGGGGTTCGACAAGGCCAAGATTGATCTGGTGGTGCCTTTGGGGATCACCGCGGCGCGCCACGGCAATGTGCTCTATAGCGCCATTGTCGCTGTCTTTGTTGCCCAGCTTTATCAGTTGGATCTCGGTGGCCAGGCCTTGCTGTTGCTGGTATTTGGCGCAGTGCTGGCGGGTATCGCCACCGCCGGAGCCCCCGGTCTGGTGGGTTTGAGTATGCTGAGCATTGTCCTGGAGCCTCTGGGGCTGCCGCTGGAGGTCATCCTGGTGTTGCTGATCGCGATTGAGCCGCTGATTGACCCCTTTCGCACCCTGGTCAGTGTGCAGGCTTCTTGCGCCAGCGCGGCTCTGATTGCGCCTGCGGTGCGCCGGGGGCAGGCTCAGCAGGCTGAGAGCACTGTGGCCAGCGAAGGTGCAGGCCCATGAAGATCAGCTTCAAGCTGGGCATCATCAATGTCTTTATGCTGCTGACCTTGTTGATCGGTAGCGCCTTGACACTGAATTTTTACCTGGGGGCTTCCAGTACCATTCGGGATTTCGGCAGCCAGTATTCGCGCACCCTGACGGAGAAGATTGTCGAGCGTAGCGATAGCTTTCTGCGTCTGCCAGCCCAGCAGGTTCAGGCGATTGCGCCCCTGATCCAGGGCGACAGGCTGCTGGCGGAGCGGGAGACCTATTGGCAGCTGATGTGGGATCAGCTGCAGTTGTTGCCCTATTGCGACAACCTCTATCTGGGTGACGAGCAGGGGAATTTTCTCCAGGTGCGACGGCGGCCGAGGCCCACCACCTGGTATCTGGACCGTCATGCCGATGCAAAAAAGGCGGTGCATTTCTATCGGGATAGCCAGTATCGGATCCTTGAACAGGTCGAGGAACCGACCGATTACGACCCGCGCAAGCGTCCCTGGTATCGGATTGCCGATGCCAAAGCCGGCCTGCGCTGGACGCCTGCCTATGTGTTTACCTCGCAGCGCACCCTGGGTCTTTCCGCTGCTTATCCGCTGCTATCCAAGGAGGGTCGCAAGCTGGGGGTGATGGCGGTGGATATTGGCCTGCCGGAATTGTCCGAGTTTCTCAAGCACCAGCGACCCACCGCCAATGCGGTGACCTACATTGTCAATCCGGCCGGTGAGCTGATCGCCTATTCCGACCCCAGTCAGGTGATTCTGGAGGATGATTTTGGTGGTTTGCGTCAGCGCCATATCGAGGAACTCCCGGACCCCTGGATCGCGGCCTTGCATGCCGAGCATATGGCGCAGGGGCGTGAGGATTTGGAGCACGAACATCTGGGTGAGCGCTATTTCTCCCGCCTGGTCAGTTTTCCCGGAGACATAGGTCAGAACTGGCAAGTGGGGGTGATCATCCCGGCGGATGATCTGCTCGGGCCGGCGCAGGCCATGCTGCATCGCGGAGTGCTCATTACCCTGGGCGCCATGGTACTGGCCTTGTTGGTGATCTATCTGGTGGCGGGTCGGGTCTCCAAGCCGATCATCTCCATGGCGCGGCAGATGGAGGATATTCGCCAGTTCAAGCTCGATGCCATCCACCCGGTGCCCTCGGTGTTCAAGGAGGTGGCCATCATGAGCGACTCCTTGATGCGTGCTACCCGCGGCCTGCAATCCTTCCGCAAATTTGTCCCAGCGGAGTTGGTGCAGCGGCTGATCAAGTCCGGCGAGGAGGCCGGGCTCTCGGGCAAGCGCGAGGAGTTGACCCTGTTTTTCTCGGATATTGCCGGCTTCACCGGCCTTTCGGAGATGCTCTCGCCGGATGATCTGATGCAGCAGCTGTCGCTCTATCTCGATCGCCTGTCGCAGATCATCATGGAGGAGCAGGGCACCATCGATAAGTACATCGGTGATTCCATCATGGCCTTCTGGGGCGCGCCAGACCCGGTTGAGCAGCATGCCCAGGCGGCCTGTCGTGCGGCGTTGCGCTGCCAGCAGGCACTCTGGGAGCTCAATCAGGCCTGGCTGGCAGAGGGGCGACCGCCACTGGAAACCCGCATCGGCATCCACAGCGGCGAGGTGGTGGTGGGCAATATGGGCTCAAGCAACCGGCTCAATTACACGGTGATTGGCGACAGCGTCAACCTCGCCTCACGCTTGGAGGGGGTAAACCGCTTCTACGCCACCAACATCATCATCAGCGAGAGCGTATTCGCCAAGCTCGATGGCCATTTCCATTGCCGCCTGCTCGGGCGTGTCAAGGTCAAGGGCAAACGGCGGGGAGTGGATATCTACGAGCTGCTGGGCTTTGCCAGCGAGCCCTTGAGCGAGGAGATTCTGCACCTCAAGCGAGAATACGAGGCTGCCCTGGCTGAGTATTGGCGACGGGACTGGAATCAGGCCGAGGAACGCCTGCTGCGGTTGCAACAACTCTGGCCCGGGGATGCATCCATCAGTCTGGTATTGGAAAACTGCCGCCGCCTCCAGGCCCAGCCGGAGCTGGCTGGAGATGCCTGGGAGGGCGCCTTTGCCTTTGACAGCAAGTGAGAGGGCAGATGGCTCAGGGTTTTAGCCGATACTCCGCCGAGCGGGCATGAGCGGTGAGGCCTTCGCCACGGGCGAGGATGGATGCGGTGCGGCCCAGGCTCTGTGCGCCCTGGGCGGAAGCCATGA
>JADGBD010000251.1 GCA_015231665.1 Gammaproteobacteria bacterium | reverse complement strand
CCTGAACATCACCGAGCAACCCGGAGGCGTCCACAAGACCCGTCACTGAGAAAACCACAAAATGTGCACTTTGTAGTGCCACTTGAGCATCTGTAGGCTCTCAGCCTATTGATTTAGAATAATAAAATATTTCGTATGTCAAAGATGGGTTAGCGCAGGATCGAGCCGAGGATGCCGCGGACGATTTTGTTGGCGATCTGCCGGCCTATGGTGCTGCTGATGGAGCGGGCCGCGCTTTTGACTATGGCCTCGCCGAGGCCTTCGCGGCCTGAGCTGCGCTGGCTTTGCCGCTGTTGTTGCTGGCGCGCCTTGGCTTCGGCCTCCTCGACCTGGCGCTGGGATGCCGCCGCCAGTTCCCCCTCGGCGCGCTTTTGCAGCATTTCGTAGGCCGATTCCCGGTCCAAATCCTGAGCGTAGCGGCCCTTCAGCGGCGAGCGGTTGAGCACTTCCGCCCGCTCCGCCTCGCTCAGCGGGCCGATGCGTGATTCCGGTGGCCGCACCAGCACCCGCTGGACCACGCTTGGCGCACCCTTTTCATCCAGCACCGAGACCAGCGCCTCGCCGGTGCCGAGCTGGGTGATCACCTCCTCGGTACTGAGCTTGGGATTGGCACGGAAGTTCTGCGCCACGCTGCGCACCGCTTTCTGGTCCTGGGGGGTGAAGGCGCGCAGGGCGTGTTGCACCCGCGCACCGAGCTGGCCGAGGATGTCGGCGGGTATGTCCAGCGGGCTCTGGCTGATGAAAAACACCCCCACGCCCTTGGAGCGAATCAGCCGCACCACCTGTTCGATCTTGTCGAGCAGAGCCCGCGGGGCGCGGTCGAAGAGCAGATGGGCCTCGTCGAAAAACAGCACCAGCTTGGGTTTGTCTGGGTCGCCCACCTCGGGCAGGCTCTCGAACAGCTCCGACAGCAGCCAGAGCAGGAAGGTGGCGTAGAGCCTGGGGGACTTGTGCATCAGATCGGTGACATCAAGGATGCTGATGACGCCGCGACCGGAGAAGTCGGTGATCATCAAGTCGTTGAGGTTCAGCTCGGGCTCACCGAAGAAGTGCTCGGCGCCCTGTTCCTCCAGTACCAGCAGGCGGCGCTGGATGGCGCCCACGCTGGCAGCGCTGATGTTGCCGTACTGGGTGCTGAGGCTGCGGGCGTTCTCCCCCAGCCAGTTGAGCATGCTGCGCAGGTCCTTGAGGTCGAGCAGCAGCAGGCCCTGGTCATCGGCTACGGCAAAGGCGCTGTAGAGCACGCCGGTTTGGGTGTCGTTGAGCTCCAGCAGGTTGGACAGCAGCAGCGGGCCCATGTCGGATACGGTGGTGCGCACCGGGTGGCCGAGGCGGCGGAACAGGTCCCAGAACAGCACCGGATTGGCCTGGCCCTGGAACTGATCGATGCCAATCTGCGCCAGCCGGGCCTGAATGCGCTCATTATTGCTACCGGCGCTGGCCAGGCCGGAGAGATCGCCCTTCACATCGGCCATGAACACCGGCACGCCGATGCGCGAGAAGCCCTCGGCGAGTACCTGCAGGGTGACGGTCTTGCCGGTGCCGGTGGCACCGGCAATCATGCCATGCCGGTTGGCGGTCTTGGCCGACAACAGCACCTGCTCCGCGCCATTGCCGCCGATGAGAATCTGTTCTGTCATCTAAGCTGCCTCTGTAGTGCAATCCTGGGAGAGGCTAAAAATAACAGAAGCGAGCTCAGCGGTCAGAGAATATCGTAGCCGCGCTCCTCGTGCAGGGCGATATCCAGGCCCTGGACCTCATCTTCATCGCTGCAGCGCAGGCCCACCAAGGCATCCACCAGCTTGAGCAGGCCCCAGGTCACCAGGGCGGTGAAGGCAACGGTGCTGATCACGCCAATGAATTGCACCCACAGCTGGCCGCCCATGCTGTCTATGCCTTCGGCAAAGCCGTAGCCGCTGAACAGGCCGAGCTGGGTGGAGGCGAACACCCCGGCGAGCAGGGTGCCGAGGATGCCGCCGACGCCGTGCACCGGGAAGACATCCAGGGAGTCGTCGATCTTCAGCACGCGCTTCAGATAGAGGGTGGCGCTGAAGCAGATGCCACCCGCGAGCAGGCCGATGATCAGGGCGCCGCCGGGGCCAACAAAGCCCGAGGCCGGGGTGATGGTACCCAGGCCCGCCACCATGCCGGTGACCGCGCCCAGGGCGCTGGGCTTGCCGAAGCGGTTCCACTCGATCGCCGACCAGGTCAGAGCGCCGGCAGCGGCGGAGATGTGGGTCACCAGCAGGGCCATGGCGGCGTTGCCATCGGCGGCCAGGGCGCTGCCGCCATTGAAGCCGAACCAGCCCACCCAGAGCATGCCCGCGCCGGTGACCGTCATGGTCATGTTGTGCGGCATCATCGCCGAGGTCTGAAACCCCCGCCGCGGTCCCAGTACCAGTGCCGCTACCAGGGCGGCTACACCCGCGGTGATATGCACCACGGTGCCGCCGGCAAAATCGTACAGGCCCATCTGCGCCAGCCAGCCGCCACCCCAGACCCAATGGGCCACGGGTACATACACCAGCATCAGCCAGAGGGCGGAGAACAGGAGCATGGCGGAGAATTTCATCCGCTCGGCAAAAGCGCCGACAATGAGTGCCGGAGTGATGATGGCAAAGGTCATTTGAAAGACCATGAACAGGGACTCGGGGATGCTGCCGCTGAGGCTGTCACGGTCAACCCCGGCGAGCATTGCCTTGCTCAGATCGCCAATGAAGGCGTTGCCCTCGCCAAAGGCCAGGCTGTAGCCGGCAATCAGCCAGAGCAGGGAGGAGATACCGGCGATGGAGAAGCACTGCATCAAAATGGACAGCACATTCTTGCTGCGCACCAGGCCGCCGTAGAACAGGGCCAGCCCCGGCAGAGTCATCAGCAGCACCAGCGCCGTGCTGGTGAGAATCCAGGCGGTGTTGGCCGGACTCAGGGCCGGCTCGGCGGCCTGCAGGGGGCCGGCAAACAATAGGGCGAGGGGCCCGGCGAGACGCCAGTGCTTCATGGGGTGCTCCTTTGCTCAGGGTGATGGCCCAAGCTGCACCAATCAGCTCGGGTCCGAGGGTAAACCGGCTCCCCTGAGCAGCATCTGTGCCAGCCTGCTTGGCGAGCAGTGCGGCAGGACCTTTCAGCATTCGCCGAGGCTGCCCAGCAACAGCAGAAACCCTCAGATAATCAAGCTACTGCTTGAACAATGCGTGGGCATTGAAACAACCGAAGCTGAGGGCGCAGATTGCCCTCGCTGGCAGCCAAAGAGCCTCCCTGACCAGGCCAGGCACCATCCTGGTTCGCTCAGCCCAAGCCGACGCACTTAGATGGTGCATGCAGGGAGCGCGAGCCACCCCTGCTCCCTGAATGAGTTCAGACCGGCTGATGGAAGAAGCTCAGATAGCCCCAGGCCACCAGCACCGCCAGGGCTATGCCCAGCAGGCCTTGGAAGATGGTCATGCCCTCGGCGCGCTTCCAGCCGCGCACCACCCAGTAGGCCTGCAGCCCGGCAAAGCCGGCGCAGCCGGCGGCGACCATGATCAGTTCTTTGTTGTCGATCTTCACCGGCAGCATGAAGATGATGAAAAACAGAAAGGCAATGGTCAGCGGCGCCAGCGACATCAGCCACTTCTCCATCTCCTTGTCATCGCGATACTCGCCAAAGATCTTCGCCAAGCGTTCAGACAGTCTCATCGTCGGGCTCCTTTATGGTTGGATTATGCGTTATGGGTTAGGGATTA
>JADGBD010000250.1 GCA_015231665.1 Gammaproteobacteria bacterium | reverse complement strand
CCCATGTCCCGCGTCCTGATTTCCGCTGCGCATAAATCCTCCGGCAAGACCACCCTCAGCATAGGCCTGTCCGCCGCCTTTCGGCAGATGGGTCAGGTCGTGCAGAGCTACAAGAAGGGGCCGGACTATATCGATCCCCTCTGGCATGCCAAGGCCAGCGGTCGGCCTTGCTATAACCTCGACTTCAATACCCAAAGCCACGAGGAGATTCTGGACCTTTACCGGAGTCGTGGAGCCGGGGCCGATCTGCTGCTTGTGGAAGGCAACAAGGGGCTGTTCGATGGCATGGATCTGCTGGGTAGCGACAGCAATGCCGGCATGGCCCGGCTGCTGCAGCTGCCGGTGGTGCTGGTGCTGGATGTGCAGGGGCTGATCCGCGGGGTTGCGCCGCTGCTGTTGGGGTACAGCCGCTTCGAGCCCCAGGTGGAGCTGGCGGGGGTGATTCTCAACAAGGTCGGCGGCAGTCGGCACGAGTCCAAGCTGCGCCAGACCATCGAGTATTACACCGATATCCCGGTGCTGGGGGCGGTGTACCGCAGCCCGGAAATGGTCATCGAGGAGCGCCATCTCGGCCTGGTGCCAAGCAACGAGGCCGGTGCTGCGGAGGCGACCATTGCCCGCTTCGCCGCCCGGGTGCGCGAGCAGGTGGACCTGCAGCGGCTGCTGCAGATTGGCCCGCCGGCACCCGAACGAGCACCTGCACCGGTGCCAGTCCAGGTTCAGGCCGGGGCATCAGCACAGGCCAGCGGCCAAGTCCGCATCGCCATCGCGCGGGATTCCGCTTTCGGCTTTTACTATGCCGATGATCTGGAGGCACTGGAGCAGGCCGGCGCTCGCCTGATCGATTTCAGCCCACTGGATGACAGAGCCCTGCCTGAGGTCGATGGCCTGTTTCTCGGCGGCGGTTTCCCCGAGACCCACATGGAGAAGCTCGCCGCCAATCAGGCTATGCTGCGCAGTGTCAGGGAGTTCATCGAAGCCGGTGGACCGACCTATGCCGAATGCGGTGGCCTGATGTATCTTTGTCGCCAATTGCACTGGCAGGGCAAAGTCGCCAGAATGGTCGGCCTGATCGAGGCGGACGCGGTGATGCACGAACAACCCCAGGGCCGGGGCTATGTGCGCATGCAGGAGAACGCCAACCATCCCTGGCCCGGTGGTGACACCGAGGTGAATCTGCCGCTGCATGAGTTCCATTACTCGCGGCTGGAGAACCTCAGACCCGGCTATGGGTTCGCTTACAGGATCAGCCGTGGCGTGGGCATAGACGGTCAGCAGGATGGCCTGATCTACAAGAACCTGCTGGCGGGTTACGGCCATCAGCGTCAGGTGGCGGGCAATCCCTGGGCCCTGCGGTTTCTGCGCTTTATTCGCCAGAACCAGAACCAGCACCAAAACCAGTGCCCAGGCCAAGATCAGAACCAGAACCAGAACCAGAACGCTGTTTCATGACAATCAACTAGGTGAGACCCATGTTCAAAGTGACAATTGCTGCGGCAGACCAGATTCGTCAGGCGGTGAAACAGGGGGGCGCCGAGGGCATGGCCCTGCGCCTGGCTGCGACAACCAAGGCCGATGGCGGCCTGGATTACCGCATGGGCTTCGATGAGGTGACGGATGAAGACATCAGCTTCAAGACCGAAGGGGTCGAGGTGGTGATGGAGCCCGAGTATGTGCCTCTGCTGGACGAAACCACCCTGGACTATGTGGTCCTGGACGGCGAGGAAGAACCCCAGTTCATCTTCATCAATCCCAAGGACCCCAACTTCCGCCACCCGGGCAACAGCTAAGCTCGCCCGGTGCTGGACGAGCTCTCAACCGAGGACAGCCTGCGCCTCAATGTCCTGCTGGCGAGCAAGCCTCTGGCGATACGCATCCAGGAATCCCGCCTGCTGGTGCAGGGGCTGACCACCCAGGGTGAGCGCGAGGTCAGCCTCAACCCCAATTGCCGTGAAGACCTCTACCTGCGCCGGGTGCGGGAGCTCATCTCCGGTCAGGTGCTGGGCTCGCCGGGGGGCTATCCGGTCTATCTCAAGCGCTGGACGCGGATGGGGCAGATGCGCGACGAGAGCCTGGAGCAACTGCTCCTGCTGGGCGAGCCGGAGGCGGTGGTCGCCGCCGTCAGCGCCCCCGGGCTGAGTGACGAGCTGGCGCGGCGGGCCTGGTGGTGTCTGGAGGATGCGGGCAATGCCCGGCGCATGCTCGCCAACCCCAAGATTCGCAGCGGCCAGATGGGGCCGGTGCTGGCGCGCTACCTGCTGGAACATCTACCCTTCGAGTCGGAGCCCGAGGTGATGATGGAGACCGCCCGGCTGGTGTTGCAGGAAGGTATCATCGATGCCGCCGAGCGGCTGGATCTATGGAAGAAATCGGCGCGCAAGAGCGCCTATCTGGTGGGCTTCATGCTCAGCCGGGCGGATGAAATTCCCCTTTCGATTCCAGCCAGCCAGCACCTGCCGCTGTTGCAGACGCAGCTGGATCAGCTGGCAGATAACTCCTTCGCCCAGGCCCTCGCGCGCCTGCTGGACGCGCCAGGGCAGGCGTTTTTGCAGACCTTTGAGCTGGTGCTGAAAAAACCCGCCAATCAAGAGGTGGTGGTGGGGGCGCTGAGCGCGGTGCAGCGCTATCTGGCAGAACTGCGCCCTGCGGGTGACCCCGATCTGAGCCTGGAGCAACTGGCTGCAGAGGCGGAGACCGCGCTGGAGCAGAATCCCCAGCTACGTCAGTGCCAGCAGCTGCTGCCGCAGCTACGCGCGCAATGGCTCAGCCTGTATCAGCTATCGGGTCTGGGCTATGCCATTCTGCGGCCCTATCTGGGGGATAGCACCGCCATCGGCAGTCTCATGCGGCGCAAGCTGGAGCCGGCCATCGCCGGGGTCGAAGGCCTGCTGGCTCAGATGAAATAAAGGCTGATCAGCAGGGCACCAAAAGCCACCAGGCTGCCAGAAATCTTCAGGGTCACCTCGGGTGACTTGAGATTGCTTGCCCCCTTGAACATGGGGAAGATGGACAGCAGGCCCAGCAGGACGAACAGGCCGCCCATGCCCAGAGAGGTGAATTTGAGCAACTTGGCCTTGTCGATGCCATCACCGGAGACGCCGCCGCCAATGGTATTCAAGCGATTGGCCCAGGCCGGCTCGACCAGGCTGACGAGCAGCAGGGCGAGGCAGAAAAGAACCCAAAAACTGGTGTTTTGCATCATCTAAGCCCTCAGGTATGGGGTTGTAATGGTCAAGGTTCAGGACGCAGAGGCCGCTGAGTAGCGCAGAGCACGCAAATTTAGCAATTCTTCCTCTCAGATAGATGCTTTCCTTTTTTAACTCTGCGATCTCCGCGCTTCTTTGCGTCCTCTGCGTCCTGAATGCTTCTCTATGCCGGGATAATGCCACAGAAGGGCTGCAGGCCCAAGTTCAGCCACATGCTCAACAGTTGGATTGGTTCACCAGGGCTTCGGCCTGGGTCAATATCTGCTCCAGCCCGCTCGGGTCGCCGGCGCGCAGGCCGATGTGGCCGACCTTGCGGCCGGGGCGGTCGCGCTTGGCGTAATGGTGCAGGTGGGCTCCTTCGATCGCCAGCACCTCCTCGCTCGGTGGCAGCTCGCCGATGCAGTTGAGCATGGCGCTCGGCCCGATTGCCTGGGTGCTGCCCAGGGGCAGACCGGCGACGGCGCGCAGATGGTTCTCAAACTGGCTGGTCTCGGCCCCTTCCAGGGTCCAGTGGCCGGAGTTGTGCACCCTT
>JADGBD010000249.1 GCA_015231665.1 Gammaproteobacteria bacterium | reverse complement strand
TTGGCCCTCAGGGTCAGGGCGAGGCGGAATCCCTCAGCTACGGCCTGGGTCTGCTGCAGGCGGTCACCGGCAATACCGCGGCCAGCACCACCAGCGCCACCCTCGGCGGGCAGATCAGCGAGGGCCTGATCCACAAGCTCAACAAGACCCTGACCCATGCCGGGCTGGCCCTGGCGGTGGCCCAAACCCTCTACGACTTCACCTACAACTTCTCTGACGACCAGGCCAAGCTGCGCACCTTCGCCAACCTGGCGAAGAACGTCGCCAGCAATCTGGTCAGCTATTTTGGCTCTGCCGCGCTGCAAGTGGGCTTTGCCGGAGTCTTCGTGTTCGATCAGCTGCTGGCCACGGTGCAGAGCGACATGGTCGAACTCAAGCTGGAGAATATCGGCAAGGTCTATGAGTATTACAACGAGGTGGAGGTCCCGCGCAGCAACCGCGAATGGCGCAGCCTGTTCATCCGTCTGCTGCAGGAGCACAAGGATGATCCCGCCGCGGCCTATCGCCTGATGGCTGAGGAGATCGACAGCTACTGCAACCGCTTCTGGACCCTGGGCTACGAGAAGCACAAGGAGCTGGCTGGGGTGGCGGGGCTCAAATGGATGTTCGACCCGCGTGATTACACCAAGGACAAGGAGCAGATCAACCAGACCTATCGCGAGCATCTGATGTACCGGCTGCAGGCGCCGCTGAAATCGGCGCAGAATTTTGTCCTGGTGCAAGCCCAGGAAGTGGCCCAGCAGCAGCTGGAACAGGAACTGCGCCGCTTTCAGCAGGAGATGAACCAGCAGATCAAGCTGAAGATCCTCGATCTACCCCTGGGCGACGGCAAGTTCCGCTACACCGGCCACCGCATCAGGCTCAGCCGCCTGTCCGCAGAGGCCAACCCGGAACAATGGACCGGGATCATGCCCGAGAGGGGCGATCTGCAGGCCAACACCACCCTGCTGGGCTACCTGCAAAGCGGCGCGCCCAATCAGGTGGAGGTCTATGCACCGGGTAGCGACAGCCCGCATCTGGTGAAATCCTTCGTCCTCAGCGCCCCCCTTACGGAAATCCCCCTGGGCGAGGCCGCCCCGGCGGGCGAGGCGCCGGCTGCAGGCTTCAGCCGCAGTTTCACCACGGATTTTTACAACAAGGATCTGATGCTCGATCTGAATCTGGATATCCAGGTCAACCAGCCCTTCACCCTGATCAACGAGGGCCGCCAGGGAGACATCCATTTCTACCAGCTCAAATTCGCGGACAATGTCTGGAAAGACATAGTCGTGGACGCCCAGCTCAGCCTCAGCCCGCCGCGTTTTGCCGACCCCGCGAGCAATCCGGGGCGCAGCCTGGAATACCGGCAACGCCACTGGAGCTATCAGGGCAAGGAGATCGCCAGTGATCGGCTGCAGATGCAGGTCTCACGCCGGCAGGCCGAGCAACGCAGCTCTGCAGCCTATGAGCTGGTTGTAGATAGCATCAATCCTGAAGGCGAGCGCCACTGGGGTGGTGGCGGCGCCCTGATCCATATCCAGCTGATCCATCCGGTGATAGAGCAGTGGCGAGCGCCGGAGTAGCTGGGACACGGCGGCTAGCTTGTCCCTCAGATAGTCTTTGCCGATTAAGTCTGAGGTTGAGTCAAGGCTCGGGGAGGGGTTAGTATCGGTTCCGCTGAGTAAACCAACAAACCAGATGATCAGGATGGCTTTCGCCCCCCGCCAGCAGGCACGGCGTCTTATCCCGTCCCTTCCCGATCGCTGTCACGGAGCAATGGCCATGCAGCCTTTTAGCCGGTTCGATGCATTTTTGCTGTTTTTTGTCCTGATGCTGGGCTGGAGCGCGCAGGCGCTGGCGCTGGCTCAGGCGCAGGCGCAGCAGACCCTGCGGGTGGGCACCAATCTGTGGCCCGGCTATGAGCCGCTGTATCTGGCCCGCGAGATCGCCAAGCCCGGCTGGGGCGAGGCGGTGCGGCTGGTTGAATACCCTTCCGCCACCGAGGTGCTGCGTGCCTTTCGCAACCGTGCCATCGAGGCCGCCGGCCTGACCCTGGACGAGGTGCTGCTGCTCAAGCAGGACGGCTTGCCGCTACGGGTGGTGCTGGTGATGGATATCTCCCAGGGGGCCGATGTGATCATCGCCCGCCAGGGCATAGCCTCCATGGCCGGCTTGCGCGGTAAGAAGGTGGCGGTGGAGAGCGGCGCTCTCGGCGCCTATGTGCTCACCCGGGCGTTGGAGCTGCATGGGCTGCGCCTGGATGAGATCGAGAGCGTCCATCTGGACGTCAGCGGCCATCGTCAGGCCTTTGAGTCCGGCCAGGTGGATGCGGTGGTGACCTTTGAGCCGGTGCGCACCCAGCTGCTCAATGCTGGCGGGGCGGAGATCTTCAGCAGTCGCGAGATCCCCGGCGAGGTGGTGGAGGTGCTGGTGGTGCATGAGGCGGCCCTGCAGCGCCAGCCCGAGGCGGTGAAGCAGTTGCTCAAGGGCTGGTTCCAGGCCCTGCAGCTGTTGCAGCACCAGCCCCAGCAAGCCGCCGAGCTGATGGGGCAAAGGCTCAAGCTCAGCGCCGCGGAGGTGCTGGATAGTCTGGCTGGCCTGCACCTGCCCAGCCGGGAGGAGAACCTCAAGTTGCTCGGCGGCCCGACGCCAGACCTGGCCAAGAGCCTGAACCGGCTGCATCGGCTGATGCGCGAGCGCGACCTGCTCGGCAGCGAGATCAAGCTGCAACAACTGCTCTCGGCCGATAGTCTGGCGAGCGACCTGGTGGACAACTAGCCCCTTGTTTTCCTCCCTGCGCTTTCTCATCCCTACCAGCGCGGCGCTGAGCGTGCTGTTGGTGGTGGTCTTGTCCTACCATTCCACCAGCAGCCTGCTGCACGAAGAGGTCAGCCAGCAGGTGCAGCGGGACATGCGCAACCGCCTCAATCAGGTGCAGGGCAGCATTGAGCGTTTTCTCAAGATCGATTACCGCGATGGCGTGCGCCAGCAGGTGGCCTCTTTCGGCTCCGAGCTGGACCTGGCGGTGGCCCTGGTGACTCGGGCCGACGGCCGGGTACTCGCCGCCACCCGTCTGGAGCTGGTGGACAAGCCGCTGACCGAACTAGATTTTCCCCTGGATCGCCAGCTTGCCGAGCGGGTCATCGCCAATCGCACCAGTGTCGTGGCCACGTCCGCCGATGGCCGCTGGGTGCAGGGCTACGCCAGTATCTGCGGCCAGGAAAGCAGCCGCTCCCTGCGCGCTACCCGCTGCGGCCTGCTCTATCATCAGGTGGATTTGCAGCATCACCTCAAGGCGGCCAATGCCTCGGTGCGCGATCAGGCCCTGCTCAATGGCCTCGGCATTCTCAGCCTGGCCCTGCTGCTGATGCTGCTGGTGCACTTTCGCATCAGCCGTCGCATGGGCCGGATTCAGCAGGCCCTGGAGGCCTTTGCCGCGGGTGATCGCGCGGTTTTGGTCGGGCTTGCCGGGCGCGATGAGCTGGGGCAAATCAGCCAGGGGGTTGATCGCATGCTCAAGCGCCTGCGCCAGGACGAAGCGGACCTGCTGGAGAGCGAGCAGGCCAAGCAGGCAATCATCAACAGCGCCCATTTCTGCATAGTCGCCACCGATGCCAAGGGCGTGATCAGCAGCATCAACACCGTCGGCGAGCAGATGCTCGGCTACAGTCAGAAAGAGCTGGTGGGCCGGCGCACGCCGGCGTTACTCCATCGGCCCGAGGAGATCCGCCTGTGCGCCGCCCAGCTGAGCGCGGAACTGGGCCGCGACGT
>JADGBD010000248.1 GCA_015231665.1 Gammaproteobacteria bacterium | reverse complement strand
CGCTTCTCGACTCTGGCATCCTGCTTCGTTCTACCTCCTGCGTCCATGCAGTCGTTTGCGTTCTTTGCGTCCTAATTAAGGTCAGCGCCTATCCCGGATTTCGCTGCGCTGCATCCGGGCTACATCAGGCTGGCCGCTCACCACCAATCAGTCCTTCGACATTGCATAGCTGGGCCAGGTTCACCAGGGCCTCGGGAATCGCATGAAACTGGATCGAGCCCTGGGCCGCTTGCGCCTGCTCCAGCCACTCGAGCATCAGCGCCAGGCCGGCGCTGTCGGCGTGGTTGACCTGGCTCAGATCGATCTGCAGGCTCTGGCTGAAGTCCAGCTGCGCCTTGGCCTGGGTCAGCAGTTGGGGGGCGCTGGTGAAGTTGAGATCCCCAAGCACGCGCCAGCCCCCGGCGCTGGGTTCCAGCCGACAGAGCAGCTCGTTGCTGGCCATCAGCCGGCGTTCTTCGCCTTGAGTTCCTTGATCAGACCGGAAACGCCGATCTGGCTGGCCTTGCTGCCGAAGCTGGTGCGGTAATTGGAAACCAGGCTGACCCCGCCGACCTTGATGTCCACCACCTTCCAGTTGTTGCCGCTGCCGCGCAGGCGGTAGTCGATGGACACCGGCGAGCCGCCGGAGCGGGGCACGCGGGTGCGCACCACGGCGTAGCTGCCATTGACCTGGGCTGGCTTGTACTCGATCTGCTCACCGGAATAGTTGAGCAGGGCGGTGCCGTAGGTGCGCACCAGCAACTGGCGGAACTCGCCGACAAAGGCGTTGCGCTCGGCACTCGAGGCGCTGCCCCAGTGCTTGCCCAGCACCGACTGGGACATGCTGTGGAAATCCACATGGGGCAGCACGCTGGAGCTGATCAGGCTGTAGAGGCTTTCCGGATTGGCCTTGAGCCCGGCCTTGTTGGCCAGGACCTTGGCCAGCACCTTTTCCGCGTGGTTCTTGACGAAGCTGTCGGCGCCGCTGGCAAAGACTGGGCTGGCGCTCAGGCCAAGACAGAGGATGAGCAGCAGGCCGAGATGGCGGAACCGGGGTTTCAATAGGGGTTTCAATAGGGGTTTCAACAGGGAGTTCAGGGTCTTCATGGGGTTTCTCCTTCAGGTTTGACGCCCTCTCCGGCTTTGTTGAAGAGGAATTGGCCGATTATTTCTTCCAGCACGAGGGCCGACTGGGTCATTGCCAGCTCGGAGCCCTCGCTCAGGTAGTCGCTGCTGCCGCCGGCCTCCAGGCCGATATACTGCTCGCCGAGCAGGCCGGCGGTGTAGATCTTGGCGAAGGTATCATCGGGAATCGTATTGTATTGGCGCTCGATGGTCATGGTCACCAGGGCCTCGTAGCTCTGGCCATCGAAGCGGATGTCACTGACCCGGCCCACCCGCACCCCGGCCATGTTCACCGGCGCCTTGACCTTGAGCCCGCCGATGTTATCGAAGCGGGCGGTGATCTTGAAGCCATCGCCGTTGCCCAAGCTGCTGAGATTGCTCACCTGCAGGGCGAGAAAAAACAGGGCGACGATGCCGGCAGCCATGAAGGCGCCTACGGTTATTTCGACGCTGCGTATCTGCATTCCACTTTACTCCCCAAACATGAGTGCCGTCAGGATGAAATCCAACCCCAGCACGGCCAGCGCCGAATGGACCACGGTGCGGGTGGTGGCGCGGCTCACCCCGGCCGAGGTCGGCAGGCTGTCGTAACCCTGATAGAGGGCGATCCAGGTGCAGGTGAAGCCAAACACCAGGCTCTTGATCACCCCGTTGAAAATGTCTTCGTGCAGGTCGATGGTGGCCTGCATCTGCGACCAATAGGCGCCGCTGTCCACCCCGAGCAAACCAACGCCGACCAGATGACCGCCGACCACGCCGATGGCGCTGAACAGGGCCGCGAGCAGGGGCATGGCGATGAAGCCGGCGAAAAACCGCGGCGTCAGCACCCGCTTGATCGGGTCCACCGCCATCATCTCCAGGCCGGAAAGCTGCTCGGTGGCCTTCATCAGGCCAATCTCGGCGGTCAGGGCGGAACCGGCACGACCGGCGAACAGCAGGGCGGTGACCACCGGCCCCAGCTCGCGCACCAGCGAGGCCGCGACCATCACCCCGAGGGTCTCGGCGGCGCCGAACTTGGACAGCACATAATGCCCCTGCAGCCCCAGCACCATGCCAACAAAGAGGCCGGAGACGACGATGATCATCACCGACAGTACGCCCACCGAGAACAGCTGCTGGATCAGCAGGCGCGGCCGCGGCAGCATATCGCTCAGGCCCTGGAGGATGCGCAGCAGGAGCAGGTGGGCACGGCCTACTGAAGCCAGGTAATCCAGCCCCGAGCGGCCCAGTCGAGCCAGCTGATCAAGCATGGCGACCTCCGAGCAGGTCCTCGGCCAGGGCGCGCGCCGGGTAGTGGAAGCGCGCCGGGCCATCGGGCAGGCCGTTCATAAACTGCTGCACCCACTCTGAGGAGGAAGCGGCGATGGCCTCCGGCGTGCCTTTGGCCACCACCTTGCCCTCGGAGATGACGTAGATCTGACCGGCGATGGAGGCGGTCTCGGCGACATCGTGCGAGACGATTACCGAGGTCGGCCGGCTGGCCTCGTTGAGGTCGTGGATCAGCTTCACCAGCACCGCCATGGAGATGGGGTCCTGGCCGGTGAAGGGCTCATCGTACATCACCATCATGGGATCAAGGGCGATCGCCCGAGCCAGAGCCACCCGCCGGGCCATGCCGCCGGACAGCTCGGCGGGCATCAGCTCGCGGGCACCGCGCAGGCCCACGGCCTCGAGCTTGAGCAGCACCAGCTTGCGGATCATCGAGGCCGGCAGGTGGGTATGCTCGCGCAGGGGGTAGGCGACATTATCGAACACGCTCAGGTCGGTGAGCAGGGCGCCGCTTTGAAACAGCATGCCCATCTGCTTGCGCAGCTCGAACAGTTGGTTGTGGCCCAGTTCATGCACCCGCTGGCCGTTGAATTCAATGCTACCGGCGCTGGGGCGCAACTGGCCGCCGATGAGCTTGAGCAGTGTGGTCTTGCCGGTGCCGCTGGGGCCCATCACCGCAGTGACGCTGCCGCGGGCTATATCCATATCGACCCCGTCAAAAATAACCCGGGCACCGCGCTGAAAGCGCAGCCCACGAATTTTTACCAGGGGTTCCTCTTTGCTCACTGCCGATCTAGCCGTATCCAAAACAAGCCGCAATTGTCCTCTTGCGCGGGGCCCAGGGTCAAGCAAGGGGTCAAGCAATGCCCATCAGTTCAAGAAGGGTCTGGCACTGCTGCAGCTGGGCAAAATCCGGCGGATTGCCGGCCACCAGCAGAACGCTGGGGGTGCCATCCTCGGCCCGCTGCTGCAAGCATTCCACCAGCCGACGCAGTTGGCGCAAATCCAGCTTGGCCCCGGTCTGCAGGCGAAAACAGCGCTCGGCCGTATCGGCCAACACCTGCTCTGGGCTATCCACACCCCGCAGCTGGCCGCCAAATTGCTCGCCCAGAGCCTGGCGATAGCTGGCGAGGTGCTCCGCCGGCAGGCCGGCTGGCAGATAGAAGCGAAATCGCTCCTGCACCTCGGCGCGCACAGCGGCGAGACCCCCATCGACCTCGCTGACTGCCAGCAGCCCCTGCAGCGGCAGCAGGACCCCGCGAAAGACGTTGCCATAGAAAGCCAGACGCCACTCCGGAGGCAGGTCCTCAGGGTAAAACGCCTGCCACTGGGGGTAATCCCAGCCCTCGGCAATGAGCAGGACCGGCGGCAAATCGGGAGGTTTGGTCAAGGTTT
>JADGBD010000247.1 GCA_015231665.1 Gammaproteobacteria bacterium | reverse complement strand
CCGATGGACAGGGTCTTGCTGATGCTGCCACCGGGGATCTGGAACTTGGTCGCCTCCACCGCGGCGCGGATCTTCTCGCCGATTTCCATGGCCGCCTCTGGGCTCAGATCGCGCAGCAGGATGAGAAACTCCTCGCCACCGTAGCGAATGACCAGATCGGAGGAGCGCACCGTCTGCATGAACAGGGTGGCCAGCTGCTTGATGGTGGCATCACCGGCCTCGTTGCCATGGGTGTCGTTGACCTGCTTGAAATAGTCCAGATCGGCCATGAGCACGGAGAAGGCCGATTTGTTGCGGTCGGTGTAGCTGGTGAGTTTGTCGGCGTATTCCTGGAGGAAACGGCGGTTGTGCAGGCCGGTCATGGGGTCGCGCAGGGTGGTTTCGCGCAGGGTTTCCATCAGGCGCTTGCTCTCCAGCACCGGCGCCGCCTCGCGCAGATAGACCTGGATGAAGGGCAGCATGTGCTGGAGCAAATGGGCCTGGACCTGATCGGTAATCAGCTGCACCACCCCGCCGACACTGCCGGACTGGATGATGGGGATACAGATATGCCGGCAGTGTTTGAGCTCATGGCAGGTGCGGAACATGGAGCAGATATTCGGCTGCGCCACCGAGTCCACCGCATGGCCGGTGCGCTTGGCGCGGCAGCTGTCGGCGCGGATCAGAATCTGCGGGTCGCACCACTCCGCCTGCTCTGTGCCCTTGTGTTCTATGACCACCGGGTTCATCCGGTTCTTGTTGGCGTCCACCTCGAAGATGGTGAAGTGATCCAGCAGAAATTCCTTGCGCAGCACCCGCGCCAGGCGCACATAGGCGATGGTGGTGGACTCTTCCGCTTCGATGTACTGCTTGAAGATGGTCACATCTGCCAGGCTATCGACAATCTCGGTGGTGGTGTCGAGGATATTCTCCGAGGGCGGCATGTTGTAGCGAATCAGCCCGGCCACCTTGTTGCTGATCGCCATCAGGCTATTGTGCAGATGCTCCATGAGGTGGTTGACCCCGGAGGCGATCTTGCCCAGTTCATCGGAACGGTTGGTTTGGATGCGACCGCTGAAGTCGCCGTGCTGGGCTTTTTCCACCGTCTTTTGCAGCTGATCGGCGATGCTGATCAGCGGCTTGGCGGTGCGCAGGGCATAGCCGCCGGCGCCCAGGGCAAAGATGCTCACCACCAGCACCACCATGCCGATGGTGAAGAGGGCCTGCCGGCGCTGCTCATCCAGGGAAATCTGCAGGGTAATCGCCCCCAGCACAGAGCCGGCCTTGACGTTGTGGCAGGTCAGGCAGTTGGGCGTGCTGCTCATCTCGGCGATGTAGGGAATCGAGGCCTGCAGCATCAGGCCGGTGTCGGCATCGAGAATCTCGAAACTGGCCCTGCCGGTCTCGATCACCTCCTGCTCGGTGGGGCTGACATCGGCCTCGCCCAGCAGGCCGGTGCCGTATTGCTCAATCACCCCCGGAGAGCGGCTGACGCGCACGCTTCTCAGCCCCTGAACATCGTTGAGGCGGGCGAAGAACTGTTCGCGCTTGTCGATGGTGCCGTTGACCATGGCTTCGGTCAGATGCACACGGACAATCTCGGCAGCGGTGCGGGCCTGACCCTCGGCGGCGTTGAGATACATGCGCTGGAAGGAAAACACACTGATGCTGGCCAGTAGGCCCACCACGGTGACTGCCAGGACAAAGAAAAACAGGGTGGTCTTGCGGGTAAGGGTCATGGGAATGCTAAGTTCTCAGGGTGCCATTGGTATGGGTTTTATTAGGGAATTCTTATGCTTTATCCCTGCAACTGCAGGCGATTATAGGAGCCCAGGGCCGCTCAGGCCAGCAGGGATTCAATTAGGCCCGAGCTTGATCCCAGGCCTTCATCTGGACCCCAAGGCGTTTATACTCAGCGACTCGGCTCAAGCCAGCTTATCAAGACCCGGCGGCGGCATCAGCAGGAACGGCACGATTGGTGAAAAAACAGAACATCTTTCTCATTGGCCCCATGGGCGCCGGCAAGACCACCATCGGCCGCCAGCTGGCCACGCGTCGGGGTCTGGAGTTTGTTGACAGCGACCATGAGCTGCAGAAACGCACCGGCGTGGACATACCCACCATCTTCGAGTTCGAGGGCGAGGACGGCTTTCGCCTGCGCGAGCGCGACATGGTGGATGAGCTGAGCCAGCGCGAAGGGGTGGTGCTGGCCACTGGCGGCGGGGTGGTGCTGATCCCGGATAACCGCCGCAATCTCAGCGGCCGGGGCACGGTGATCTACCTCTACTGCCCACCGGAGCAGCAGTTTGAACGCACCCGCCACGACAAGAATCGCCCCCTGCTGCAAACCCCCGATCCCTTGGCGCGGCTGCGCGCCCTGTTCGAGGTGCGCGACCCGCTTTATCGCGAGCTGGCGGACATCATTATCATCACCGACCGCCGCTCAGCCTCCACCGTGATCAAAGAAATTCTCCAGCGGTTGCCAGAGCCGGACTGATGAGGATACGGAGAAGAGGGACGCAGAGGACGCGGAGAAGCGCAGAGCACGCAGAGGTTTATTGCGCGCAAACTACGTTCCCCACCTCACTTTCGATGGGCTGCAAGAAAGAGGGGGGCTTGATCGCCTGCAGAGTTATCGTGAAGAAACAGTTTTACACTCTGCGATCTCCGCGCTTCTTTGCGTTCTCTGCGTCCTTCTTGGCCCGGTTTGGCAGCTGCGCCTAGAATCCAACCCAGAACTTTTAACAGGAATCCGCCCTTGAGCAATCTCGCCTATCTGATCCCCAAGCGCCAGCAAGATGTCTGGCATCCTGATTTGCAGCCTTTGCATGCCGAGCTTGATGCTGGAGTGGAGATCCCCCTGCTGGGCCACATCAGCGCCGGCCTGCCGATCGATCTGGCCGAGGAACAGGAGCGGGTGCGCATCCCCAGCGGGATGCTGCGCAAAAACAGCTACGCCCTGCGAGTGCGGGGCAATTCGATGATCGACGAGAACATTCAGGATGGCGATATCATCGTCATCGAAAAGCGCGAAACCGCGGAGAACGGTCAGACCGTGGTGGCCATGATCAACGGCGAGCAGGTGACCCTGAAGCGATTTTTCATCGAAAAGGAAGGCATCCGCCTGCAGCCGGCCAACCCGGAGATGCAGCCCATCTACCTCAGGCACGAGCAGCTGCAGATTCTCGGCATAGTCTCGGGGGTGATCCGCCACCTCGCCGATTAATGGACGCGTGAACGTTGGGGCGCTTGTTGTGGGCTTTAGAGCGCGCCGGCCTTGAGGGTGATGAAGCGGAAGGGCACCGAGACATAGCCGCGCTTGCCGCGCAGCAGCACCTGGGCCTCCCATTCCATGGCGTCGCGCACACACACCGGCAGGCGTGCTTCGGCCTGATAGCTGCCGGCGGCCTGCTCCTGCAGGCGCACCCGGTTGTAGCCCATGTACATGTCCACGCCGCTGAAATCCACCTCCACCGAATAGGCCTGGCTGTTGCTGATCTGCACCTCCAGCTGCAGCGGGCTGAGGGTGGGGATGTCCCGCGGGCTGATGGAAAAGCTCAGCTTGCCGCCATCGGGCAGGCTGGAGACGCAGGGGCCGGCGCGCAGGTTGCAGCTCGGGTCCAGCTCCATCCGCTGCTCCAGTTGGGGGAAAATCACCGGCCAGGCCTTGAACAGGGCGGTACCGGCCAGGCTTGCCAGCAGCAGCCCCAGCACCAGCCAGAGATGACGCGGATTGAATGCCATGGCCAGGCTGCTCATGGCAGGTCACTGCGGCGGAACAGGACAAACCCC
>JADGBD010000246.1:2702-3785 GCA_015231665.1 Gammaproteobacteria bacterium | reverse complement strand
GAAGGTCCTCATCTATCCCCTGCGTGACGTGGTCAAGACCCGCGAGGACGAGGGCGCGGCTTTTCAGCTGCGCGTGCCCAGCTTGCAGATCGCCATGGGTGAGAAAATCGCCCTGATCGACCACAGCGGCTGCGGCAAGAGCACCCTGCTGGACATGCTCGCCTTCATCCTCCAGCCCTCCGAAGTCGGCTCCTTCCGCTTCCGGCCGGAACCCAACGAAGACCCCATCGATGTCGCCAATTGCTGGAACCGGGGCAAGCAGAACTTCCTCGGCAAGCTGCGCAAGAACTACATGGGCTATGTGATGCAGACCGGCGGCCTGGTGCCTTACCTGACGGTGCGCGACAACATGACCCTGTCGCGCCGGCTGATGGGCATGGGCGGCAACGATGCCGCGGTGGAAGAACTGGCCAACCACCTGGGGATTCGCCGCCAGCTGGACAAATACCCCGGCAATCTCTCCACCGGCGAGCGCCAGCGCGTGGCCATCGGCCGTGCCCTGGCCCACCGCCCGCCGATTGTCATCGCCGACGAGCCCACCGCATCCCTCGATCCCATTGCCGCTGAGAAGATCATGAACCTGTTTATCGAGATGGTGGATGAGCTGAACATCACCGTCATCGTCGCCAGCCACGCCTGGCGGCATATCAAGAAACTCGGCCTGCGCCAGCTTTCCCATCGCACCCAGCGCACCGCCGGCGGCACCATGACCGAAACCCTGGTGACCGGCTGATGGGCCATCTGACCGAAGCCATCCGCCTCTCCAGCAAGGACTATTTCCGCGAGTGGCGCATCTCCGGTGCCTACATCATCGCCCTGGCGGCGGTGCTCGGGCCGATGATGGTGCTGTTCGGCCTCAAGTTCGGCGTGGTCGGCGGCATGATCGAAGACCTGGTCAAGGACCCGCGCAACCGCGAGATTACCCTGCTCGGCAACGGCCGCTTCAATCCGGACTGGTTCGCGCAGATGCAAAAGCGCAACGACGTCGCCTTTCTGGTGCCGCGCACCCGCCGCATCGCTGCGAGCAGGGAGATGACCACCCCCGGCTCCGGCCGCATCACCGCCATTGAACTCATCCCCTCC
>JADGBD010000246.1:493-2692 GCA_015231665.1 Gammaproteobacteria bacterium | reverse complement strand
GGCGAGGGCGATCCCCTGCTGGAAGACGTCGGCCAGGCCCACGGGCTCAATCGCGTCGTCCTCTCCAAGCAGGCCGCCCAGCGCCTGCAGGTCAACCCCGGCGACAAGGTCAGCGCCAGCGTCTCCCGCCGCTTTCAGGGCAAGGCCGAGCGCCAGGAACTGCAGCTGACGGTAGCCGCGGTGGCCCCGGCGGTAGCCTTCAACCGCGAGGGCGCCTTTGTCTCCCTGGAGCTACTCGAAGCGGTGGAGGATTTTCGCGATGGCCGCAAGGTGCCGGCCCTGGGCTGGGACGGCATGGAAGACAACGCCGAGCGGGCCTATCCCGGCTTTCGCCTCTATGCCGCGGATATCCGCGATGTCGCCGGACTGAGCCAGGCCTTCATGGCCCAGGGCATGCAGGTGCGCACCCGCGCCGACGACATCGAGGTGGTGCAGGACATGGATCGCAACCTCAGCCTGCTGTTCTGGGCCATCGCCATCATCGGTCTGGCCGGTTTCTCCCTGTCCCTGGGGGCGAGCCTGCTGGCCAACGTGGATCGCAAGCGCAAGGAGCTGAGCGTGCTGCGCCTGGTGGGCCTGAGCACCGGCGATATCGTCCTCTTTCCCATGCTGCAGGCGCTCTACACCGCGCTGATCGGCTGGGGCATGGCCACCGGCATCTTCTACGCCGTCTCCTATGCCATCAACATCCTTTTCGCCGACCAGCTCCAGGGCGGCCAAAGCCTGTGCCGCCTGCTGCCAGAGCATCTGCTCATCGCCCTGGGGCTGACCTCCGGCTGCGCCATCATGGCCGCCTTCCTCGGCGGCATCCGCGCCTCACGCATCGAGCCCTCGGAGGGCTTGCGGGATCTTTGAAAGCGGCCAGCTGTCAGCCGTCAGCGGCCAGCTTTCTCGTTCCCACGCAGCGCGTGGGAACGAGAAAAACTTTTCACCTCTTTGCGCCCTTCGCGTTCCCTTTGCGCCCTTTGCGATCCGGTTTTTAGTTTCGACTTCGCCGGGTTAGCTTCGGCGGCCGGCTGGCAGCTGGTGCAGCGCCTGCTGCAACAGCTCAGCCAGGCGCTGTTGTTCCGCCTCGGCCAAGCCAACCAGGCTGTAGCGCTGGCGGTAGTGCAGGCGCAGGGGCTCCTGCAGGGCTTCGATCAGGGGGCCAAGCTCGGGCTCCTGACCCAGCCGGCGCAGCCAGCGGCCGTAGGTTTCCCAGGGTTGGCGGGGGTAGCCTGCCTGGCTTAGCCGGTGCTCGAGCTGTGTCCAGGGGCCGTTAGCCTCAAGACGGCTGCGCTGGTTGCGCTGCTGCAGATAGGCCTGACCCAGCCTGAGACGGTAGGCCAGGAGCACAAACAGCAGCCCCAGCACACCCCAGAGCCAGGGTTTTTGGTCCTGTTCCTCGGCCTGTTCCTGCCAGAGACCGAGGCGATAACGCAGCTCGGAGAGGGCATCCAGCAGGGGCCGCCAGAGGAGACGACGATCGGCCTCCTGCTCGGCCCAGATCGCCGGGGTGGTGTCCAGATTCCACCAGCGGCCCTGCTGCCAGTAGAGGGTCCAGGCATGGCCGTGGCTGTGGCGCACCCGGTATTCGCCCGGTCCAGATTGTTCCTGTACCGCATAGCCCACCGCGTAGCGGGCGGGAATCCCGGCCTGACGCAACAGCAGCACGGTCGCGCTGGCGAAGTATTCGCAATGGCCCTGCTTGCGCTCACGCAGAAAATGGCCGATTGCGGTTTGGCCGGCGACAGGTCCCGGCAGCTCCAGGCTGTAGCGGAAATTCTCGCGAAAATAGGCCTGCACCCTGGCGACGCGCTCGGCCGGACTCAGTTCGGCCAGGCCCAGCTGTTGCGCCAGCTCGGCCAGCTGGGCCTGCTCGTTGCGCGGCAGGCTCAGGTCAGCTTTGCCTGGCGGGGCATCCGCGGTCTCGCTTTGACCACTAGCCTGACTCACATAGAGCAGGCGATAGCGCAGCCAGGTCGGGCCCTCACTGGCGCGCAGGGCACCCAGGGGATGGCGCTCCAGTCGCGCCACCGGCAGCTGATCGATCTGCCAGCTGCCCAGCGGCAGGGGCAGAATGCTCTGCTCAGCGGCACGGCGACCGCCGATCCAAAGTTGACGCTGTTCCCCCATCCCCGGCTGGGCCCACTGCCAGGCCTCAGCTCCGCTGGCGGGCAGAGGAACAAAACCCTCGGCCGAGGGCAGCCAGGCGCCATC
>JADGBD010000246.1:0-457 GCA_015231665.1 Gammaproteobacteria bacterium | reverse complement strand
GGCTCGGCCTTGAGCCGATAGAGCACGCGATCCGACAGATTGAGCCGGCCCAGATCACCCAAGGAGGTCATGCTGCGAAAGGGGTCGGTATCCGGGCTGTACCAGCCGCTGAGCAACTCCACCGCCAGCTCACCCAGTTTGCCCTGCACCTCCCGCAGCCCCGCCTGGGCCACCAGCGCGCCGGCCAGCGCCAGACTCATCAGCATCACCCAGGGCGCCCGCGACTTGTGCGGCCGCTGCCACCAGAATAGCCAGGCAATGACCAGAAACAAGCCGAGAAAATACAGCTGCGGCGTCTGGCTGTCCTGTCCGGCTGCAAGCAAGACCGCCGCCAGGTAGATGGGCAGCAGGTCAATGGTCTTGTCCGCCGCCGGGTCGGCACTGCGCCGCTGGGAATAGAACAGGGCGCGGCGGGCAATGCCGGCGCGACCACCGAGCAACTGCGCCAGCAGCAGGG
>JADGBD010000245.1 GCA_015231665.1 Gammaproteobacteria bacterium | reverse complement strand
CCGGCGCCCGGACCGGCAAGCCAGCGGCGGTATTCAGCTCCAGCTCCAGCCTCCACGGTGGCCAGGAAAGCACCCTGCTGAGTATGATGCTGCCCCTGCTGCACCAGGGCATGCTCCTGCTCGGCCTGCCCTACAGCGAACCGGACCTGATCAGCACCCGCAGCGGCGGCACCCCCTACGGCGCCACCCATCTGGCCGGCGCCAACAGCGACCAACCCCTGAGCGAGGAGGAAATTCGCCTCTGCCGCGCCCTGGGCAAACGCCTGGCGCTCACCGCTGCCAAGCTCGCCGCCCCCAAGCTGGCCTGATCCCAAAACCGCATCACATGAGCCGCATCGCATGAGCCCCAACATATGAGCCGCCGCATCCGCATCAGCAACCTGCTTGCCATCCTCAGCCTGCTGGGCCTGCTGGCTTTGATATTCAGCTGGATCATCTGGTTTGTCACCCCACCCCACTGGCCGCGGCCGTTGTTGATCCTGCTCGCCGCCCTGCCCCTGGCCCTGCCCCTGCGTGGCATGCTCTATCGCCGCTACCGCAGCCATCTGCTGGCGGCCTATCTGAGCCTGCTCTACGCCCTGCATGGTGGCTCCGAGCTCTGGGTGGCCGAGCGCCTCTGGCTGCCCTTGCTCGAAGTGGTCCTGGCCCTGAGCCTGTTCTTCAGCTGCGCCCTGTTTGTCCGCTTCAGCCGCAACGAAAACCCGGAACTGCGATGAGCCGGCAGGAGCCCCTGGCCCTGCGTCTGGAGGCTGCGCCGGGGTTTGACAATTTCATCCCCGCCGGCAATGAAGAGGTGCTCGCCCTGCTACGTGGGCTGGCGCAAAAGCCCCAGCCCGGCTTCACCTCCATCTGGGGTCCTCCCGCCAGCGGCAAGAGCCATCTGCTCCAGGCCCTGTGCAACCAGGCCAGCGAGTCTGGCGTGCAGGCCGTTTACCTGCCCCTGAGCCAGCTGCAGCAGAGCGATCCGGCCGAGCTGGAGATCTTCGCCGAGCACCCCCTGATCTGCCTGGATGAGCTGGATTGCCTGAGCCAAAGCCGCCCCTGGCAGGAGGCGCTGTATCGCCTCTACAACGCCCTCCAACAAGCCGGCGCCTGCCTGGTCAGCGCCTCGCGTGTGCCGCCCCGGCAACTGCCCTTGCAGCTGGCCGACCTGGCCTCGCGTCTGAGCTGGGGCCCCTGCTACCAGCTGCAGCCGCTGGATGACCCGCACAAGGCCAGGCTGCTGCAGCAGCGCGCCCTGGAGCGCGGCCTGCAACTGCCCGATGAGGCCGCCCAGTACCTCCTCAACCGCCAGCAGCGCGATCTGGCCAGCCTGCTGGAGATTCTCGAACGTCTGGACCAGGCCTCGCTGATCGCCCAGCGCCGCCTGACCCTGCCCTTCATCCGCGAGCAACTGAGCTGAATGAACCCCCTCGAGCGCCAACTCCTGGCCCTGTGCGAGCGCCTGGACCTGCAACCGCCCCTGGACTACGATCCCATCTGGTCAGCGGCGCCGGATTTTCTTGGCCTGCTAGTGGACCACTGCCTGAGCCACAAACCCCGCGTCATTGTCGAATGCAGCAGCGGCATCAGCACCCTGATGCTGGCAGCGGCCTGCCGGCTCAATGGCCATGGTCAGGTATTCAGCCTGGAAAACGGTGCCGAGTTTGCCCAGCGCACCCGCCAACAGTTGCAGCGACAGGGCCTGAGCCCACAGGCTCAGGTGCTGGACGCGCCGCTGCAGCCGCTGGTGCTCAATCAGACGAATTTTGTCTGGTACGACCTCAGCGCCCTGCCCCAACTACCCTTGGACATGCTGGTCATCGACGGCCCCCCAGGGCTGCTCCAACCCCTATCGCGCTACCCGGCCCTGCCCCTGCTGTTTGAGCGCCTAAATGCCGGGGCAAGCCTGTTTCTCGACGACGCCGCCCGCGCCGATGAGCAGGAAATCGTGCGCCTCTGGCTCGAACAGTTCCCGCAACTGCAGCGCAAGGACATCCCGAGCGAACGCGGCTGTGTGCGCTTGAGCCTTTAGCCGCCAGCGGCAAAGCCCAAGCTTCGCTTGATGGCTGTCTCGGCAGCCTGCACGCCGGGGTTCATGGAAATTCGATCCTCACAATAGGTTCCAAGGCATTGCCAGCACATCCTCGCTCAGCCAGCGCGGGGCCTCCACGGCGCAGAGCACCAGACCCTTGGCCACCTGCCGGTGCGGATGCGCGGCGCGAAAGGCCGCTATGCCCGACGCCGCCCTTCTGCCCGGCTGGGCGGTCAATTTGACCTCGATCGGATAGAGCACAGCATCGCGCTCCAGTACCAGATCCACCTCAGCGCCACCCGCCGAACGCCAGTGATAGACCGCCGGTCGGGTCGGCATCGCGCTGCACTGTTTGATCAGTTCGCAGGCCACAGCGGTTTCGAACAAGGTGCCAAACAGAGGGTGGGCGCTGAGGGACAAGGGCGAGGAAATCTGGGCGTGGTAGCAGGCCAGTCCGGTATCGGCCAAGTAGCCCTTGGGTCGGGACACCACGCGCTTGCCCGGGTTGCCGGAAAAGGCCGGAATCTCGAACCACTGATAGGTCCCCTGCATCACCCGAAGCCAACGCTGCGCGGTCTGGGGTGTCATGCCAATCTCGCGCCCGAGTTGGCTGTAGTTGATCTCCTGCGCGGTCAGGGCGCTCATCAAACGCACAAAACGGCCGAACTCCTGCCAGTCGTTGATATCTCCGGCCAGCCGGGCATCGCGTTCCACATAGGTGCGGTGGTAGCCGGCCCAGAAGTCCGGCACTAAATCGGCCTCGATCTCCGTAGCCCGTGGCAGGCTGCCACGCCAGAGCCAGTCCAGCAGTGGCCCCGGGTAGCGGGGCGCCGACCGGCTCCAGGCGAGAAAATCCTCTGCCGGGTCCAACCAACGTCCCAGCCAGGCGGGCTTTTCCATCGCCGACTCTGCCAGGGAGAAGCCGTGAAGATCGACGAAGGCCGCGCGCCCGGCCAGACTCTCGGACAGGTTTTGCAGCACCTGCCACTGCTGGGAGCCAGTCAGCAGGTACTGGCCGTAGTGCCCCGCCGCACGGTCCACCTGGCGCTTGATGGCGGAGGTCAACTCTGGTGCATACTGAATCTCGTCCAACACCACCGGCGCCGGATGGTTGAGCAGAAACAGGTCCGGTTCGCTGCGCGCATTCTCCAGATCGAGACTGGCGTCGAACACCACGTAGTCGAGGGCGGGAAAAGCGTGGCGCAACAGCGTGGTCTTGCCCACCTGACGGGCACCGCTGACTACCACCACGGGAAAGGCCGCAGCGAGTTGATAGAGCCACTCGGAAAGTTGGCGCGGGCGATACATGTCTTGCAGATTAAGTTTATCATCATTAATTTGCAAGCCATTTTACCGTGAAAGGGTTGCTCCCCATCACCCCAGACCGCCTGTTTGTCTTCACGACACCGCCCTGATAAGCGCATTGAGTTGATCGAGATAGTGGCTTTGGCCGCCATCCAGTTGCATTGCCAGAGCACAACCCCTACGCAGCGCCCATCGCGAACAAGCCCACCCCTTCAGCAGGAATGGCCCATCTCCGGTAGGAGCGACCTTGGTCGCGACAGCGCTGCGCTACCCCAAACCGCCAGCGCAGAACCTCAGCGCAGCGCCCAATCGCGAGCAAGCTCGCTCCTACAGTACAGCAGGAATGGCTCATCTCCGGTAGGAGCGACCTTGGTCGCGACAGGCTGCGCTACACCAAACCGCCAGCGTAGAACCTCAACGCAGCGCCCAATCGCGAGCAAGCTCGCTCCTACGAGCCAAAACCCTGGCCACCACCCGGTAGGAG
>JADGBD010000244.1 GCA_015231665.1 Gammaproteobacteria bacterium | reverse complement strand
CGCGGGCGCGCATCGATCTGGGCTATACCCAGGTGAAATCCCCCATCGCCGGGCGGATTGGTCGCTCCGCGGTCACCGTTGGCGCCCTGGTCACCGCCAATCAGGCCCAGGCCCTGGCGACGGTGCAGCAGCTCAATCCCATCTATGTCGATCTGACCCAGTCCAACACCGAGGTCAGCCGTATCCGCCGTGAGCTCAATCTCGGCCCGCTGCATCAGCAGAAGGTATCGGTGCCGGTGCGCCTGATTCTGGAGGATGGAGTGGAATACCGCCATCCGGGTCAACTGGCCTTCTCCGAGGTGACCGTGGATGAGCAGACCGGCAGCATCACCCTGCGCGCCCAGTTCGATAACCCCGAGGGCGAGCTGTTGCCGGGCATGTACGTGCACGCCGCCATGACCCTGGGCCAGCGCGAGCAGGCGATGCGCGTGCCGCACAAGGCGGTGACCCGCGACAGTCGCGGTCGGCCCCAGGTGATGCTGGTGGATGGGGAAAACAAGGTGCAGCTGCGGCCTATCACCACGGTGCAGTCCATCGGCTCGGACTGGATTTTGACCGAGGGGCTGGCGCCGGGCGATCGGATCATCGTCGAGGGGCTGCAGCGGGTGCGCCCCGGCGGCGAGGTCAAGGTGGAAGACCCGGATGCGGTGACGATCAAGCCCGCCGCCGGACAGGAGCAGGGGTAAGCCATGGCCGCTTTCTTCATCGACCGGCCCATCTTCGCCTGGGTCATCGCCATCGGCATCATGCTCGCCGGTGCCCTGGCGGTGATCGAGCTGCCGGTATCCCAGTATCCGGCCATCGCGCCGCCGGCGATTGCGGTCAAGGCCAATTATCCCGGCGCCTCGGCCAAGACCGTGGAAGACTCGGTCACCCAGGTGATCGAGCAGAAGATGACCGGCCTGGATGGCCTGCTCTACATGAGCTCCACCAGCGACGCCTACGGCAACGCCATCACTACCCTGACTTTCAGCGCCGATACCGACCCGGACATCGCCCAGGTGCAGGTGCAGAACAAGGTGCAGGCGGCGCTGCCGCTGCTGCCCCAGCAGGTGCAGCAGCAGGGGGTGCAGGTGGCCAAGTCGGCGCGCAACTTCCTCCTGGTCATCGGCCTGGTGTCGGAAGATGGTCGCTTTGATGGCTTTGATCTTACCGACTATCTGGTCTCCAGCGTGCAGGAGCCCATCTCGCGGGTCAACGGCGTCGGTGAGGTCATAGTCTTCGGCGCCCAATACGCCATGCGTATCTGGCTCGATCCGGCCAAATTGAACAACTTCAAACTCACCCCCGGCGATGTCAAACGGGCGGTGCAGGCGCAGAACACCCAGGTCTCCGCCGGTCAGCTGGGCGGCACCCCGGCGCTGCCGGGGCAGGGCTTTAGCGCCAGCATCACCGCCCAGAGCCGAATGAGCAGCGTCGCCGAGTTCGAGGAGATCCTGCTGCGCAGCACCGAGCAGGGCGGTGAGGTGCGCCTGCGCGATGTGGCGCGGGTGGAGATCGGCGCCGAGGACTACGGCCGGGTGGCGCGCTTCAACGGTCAGCCCGCCGGCGGCATGGCGATCCGTCTCGCCGCCGGGTCCAACGCCCTGGATACGGCCCAGGGGGTGCGCGACAAGCTCGACCAGCTGCAGCCCTATTTCCCCCAGGGGGTGAAGTACGTGGTGCCTTACGACACCACCCCCTTCGTCAAGCTGTCGATCCGCTCGGTGATCATGACCCTGATCGAGGCGGTGGCGCTGGTGTTTCTGGTGATGTATCTGTTCCTGCAGAACCTGCGCGCCACCCTGATCCCCACCATCGCCATCCCGGTGGTCATGCTCGGCACCTTCGGCGTGATGGCCGCCTTTGGTTTCAGCATCAATACCCTGACCCTGTTCGGCCTGGTTCTGGCCATCGGCCTGCTGGTGGATGACGCCATCGTGGTGGTGGAGAACGTCGAGCGGGTGATGAGCGAGGAGGGGCTGTCACCGCGGGAGGCCACGCGCAAATCCATGCGCCAGATCACCAGTGCCCTGATCGGCATCGGCCTGGTGCTCTCGGCGGTGTTCGTGCCCATGGCTTTCTTCGATGGCTCCACCGGGGTGATCTATCGCCAGTTCTCCATCACCATAGTCTCCGCCATGGCCCTGTCGGTGCTGGTGGCCATCATCTTCACCCCGGCGCTTTGCGCCACTATGCTCAAGCCGGTGGAAAAGGGTCATGAGCACGGCGAGGGCGGGCTGCTCGGTGGCTTTTTCCGTGGCTTTAACCGCCTGTTCAACCGCAGCTCCCAGGGCTATGAGCGGGCGGTGGGCGGCATCCTCAAGCGGCCGCTGCGCTTCCTGCTGATCTATCTGCTGATCATCGCCGGGCTGGCCCATCTGTTCAGCCAGATGCCCAGCTCCTTCCTCCCCGATGAGGACCAGGGCATCATGTTCAATCAGGTGATGCTGCCTGCCGGTGCCACCCAGGAGCGCACCCTGGAGGTGCTGCGCAAAGTGGAGCATTTCTTTCTCGAACAGGAGAAAGACGTGGTCCGCGCCCTGTTCACCGTCGCCGGCTTCAGCTTTGGCGGCAGCGGCCAGAACATGGGCATAGGCTTTGCCAATCTCAGACACTGGGATGAGCGCAAGGCGCCGGGGCAGGACGTCAAATCTCTGCAGGGCCGAGCCATGGGCTTCTATGGTCAGATCAAGGAGGCCATGGTATTCGCCTTTGTGCCGCCGGCAGTGATCGAGCTGGGCACCTCCACCGGCTTCAACGTCCAGCTGCAGGACCGCGGGGCTTTGGGGCATGAGGCGCTGATGGCCGCTCGCGGCCAGTTCCTCGGCATGGCCGCCAAGGACACGCGCTTGGTGGGCGTGCGCCCGAACGGCATGGATGACACCGCCGAGTTTCGCATGGACATTGACCGGGCCAAGGCCGGTGCCCTGGGGATTGATCTGAACGCGATCAACGAGACCCTATCCATCGCCTGGGGTGGTGGCTACGTGAATGATTTTCTCGACCGTGGCCGGATCAAGAAGGTCTATCTGCAGGGCGATGCCCCGGCGCGCATGACCCCGGAGGACCTGAGCAAGTGGTACGTGCGCAACAACGCCGGTGAGATGGTGCCCTTCTCCGCCTTCGTCAAGCCCGTCTGGACCACTGGCTCGCCCCGGCTGGAGCGCTACAACGGCCTGTCTTCGGTGGAACTGCTCGGCCAGGCGGCGCCCGGTCTGTCCTCCGGCGATGCCATGGCGGCGGTGGAGGAGATCATCGCCCAGCTGCCGCCGGGCATAGGCTACGACTGGACCGGCACCAGCTACGAGGAGCGCCAGAGCGGTTCCCAGGCGCCGGCGCTCTACGCCCTGTCGATCCTGGTGGTGTTCCTCTGTCTCGCCGCCCTCTACGAGAGCTGGTCGGTGCCCTTTGCGGTGATCCTGGTGGTGCCTCTGGGGGTGCTGGGTGCGGTGCTGGCAGCCAGCGGCCGCGGCCTGTCCAACGACATCTACTTCCAGGTGGGCCTGCTGGCCACCATCGGCCTGTCATCGAAAAACGCCATCCTCATCGTCGAATTCGCCAAGGCCGAGGTGGAGCGCGGCGTCGAGCTGATGGAAGCGATCCTAACCGCCGTACGCCTGAGACTGCGGCCGATCATCATGACCTCCCTGGCCTTCGGCTTCGGCGTACTGCCGCTGGCCCTGGCCAAGAGCGCCGGCGCCGGCGCCCAGAACGCCGTAGGCACCGGCGTACTCGGCGGTACCATCGCCGCCACCCTGCTGGGCATCTTCTTCGTGCCCCTGTTCTACGTCATCATCAAACGCCTCTTCGCCGGGTCTGGCGCGCAAAAGGGGGCTT
>JADGBD010000243.1 GCA_015231665.1 Gammaproteobacteria bacterium | reverse complement strand
AATCAAATCAGACAACTAACCATGCACAACAACTCCGGCGAAATCCTCGAAATCAACGGCCCCATCGTCAAGGTGCGCCTGCTGGGTGCGCGCAATGGCGGCCAGGTGCGCATTGGTCGCCTGGGGGTGACTGGCGAGATCATTGCCCTGCAGGCGGATACCGCCCTGGTGCAGGCCTACGAGGGCACCGAGGGCATTCGCCCCGGCGAGCCGGTGGAGGATCTGGGTTATCCCCTGTCGGTGGAGTTGGGGCCTGGCCTGCTGCAAGGCATCTTTGATGGCATCCAGCGGCCGCTGACCGAGATCGCCCGGCTCAGCGGCGACACCATCCCCCGCGGGCTCTCTCTCAAGGCCCTGGACCGTGAGCGCAGCTGGCATTTCAGCCCCAACCCCGACCTGATGCCAGGTAATCGACTGGAGGCCGGTGCGGTGCTGGGCAGCGTCGCCGAGACCGGCGCCATCCGCCATCGCATCCTGCTGCCGCCGGATCGATCCGGCGAGTTGATGGACCTGGTGGCCGAGGGGGATTACTGCCTGGAGCGGCCCATCGGTCGGCTGCGGGATGAGCAGGGTCTGGTGCACAAGCTCTATCTCTATCACCGCTGGCCGGTGCGCCGGCCGCGACCCTTTCGCCGTCGCAGCCACGGGGTCAAGCCGCTGATCACCGGCCAGCGCATCCTCGATTGCTTCTTTCCCCTGCTCAAGGGCGGCAAGGCAGCGGTGCCCGGCCCCTTTGGCGCCGGCAAGACCATGGTGCAGCAGCAGATTGCCCGCTGGGCCAATGCCGACATCGTCATCTACGTTGGCTGCGGTGAGCGCGGCAACGAGCTGGTGGACGTGCTCGAGAGCTTCCCCAAACTGCAGGACCCCCACAGCGGTCGCGGCATGATGGAGCGTACCTTGCTGGTGGCGAACACCTCGAACATGCCGGTGGTGGCGCGGGAGGCCTCGATCTACGTGGGCATGACCATGGCCGAGTATTTTCGCGATCAGGGCCTGGATGTGGTCATGCTGGCGGACTCCACCTCCCGTTGGGCCGAGGCCCTGCGCGAGGTGGCTGGGCGACTGGGGCAGATGCCGGTGGAGGAAGGCTACCCCGCCTATCTGGGCTCGCGCCTGGCGGCAGTGTATGAACGCGCCGGCCGGGTCGAGACCCTGGCCGGGCTGGAGGGCTCGGTGACCCTGATCGGTGCGGTCTCACCCCCCGGCGGTGATTTCTCCGAGCCGGTCACCAGCCACACCAAGCAGATCATCCAGACCTTCTGGGCCCTGTCCAAGGACCTGGCCGATGCCCGCCACTACCCGGCCATCGATTGGGTGGATAGCTTTTCCGAGCACGTCGGCGTGGCCGCGCAGTGGTGGTCGGCAGAGGTCGACCCGGCCTGGCAGGATCGGCGCGAGCAAGCCCTGGCCCTGCTGGCGCGGGATGCCGAGCTGTCGCGCATCGTCAATCTGGTGGGGCCTGAGGCCCTGTCCTCGGCGCAGCGCTGGGAGCTGGAGGGCGCCGCTCTGATCAAGGAGGCGGTGCTGCAGCAAAGCGCTCTCGATGAAATCGACGCCTATTGTTCGCCGCAGAAGCAATTTCTCTTGCTGCAGCTGGTGATGGAGCTGTTCGACCAGGGCCGCGAGCTGATCCGCCTCGGCGCGCCGGTGCAGGAGCTTTCGGAGCATCCCCTGCTGGCGCGGGTGCGACGGGCCAAGTCCAGCTGGAGCAGCAGCGAGCTGGAGCCGCTGCAGGCCTTCATCGACGAGGTCCGCCAGGGTTTTCTCGCCCTCAAGGCGAACTATCGACAGGGTGGTCGCCAGCCGGATCAGCAGAACCTGCGGGAGGACACCCATGAGCAGCCTTGAATTTCGTCAGGCCAGTCAGGCCCAGGGCGGTTTGCTGCAGGTGGCCGGGGTGGCCGGGGTGGCCTTTGGTGATCGGGTTGAGATTCGCGACCATCGCGGCCATCTGCGCAACGGCCAGGTGATCCGCTGTGCCTCTGCCGAGGTGCTGATTCAGGTGTTCGAAGGCACCGAAGACCTGGATCTGGACAGCACCTGGGTGCGCTTTCTCGATGAACCGCTGAATATTCGCCTGAGCCCGGAGATCCTCGGTCGCATCTTCAACGGCATCGGCGAGCCGCGGGATGAACGCCCGCCGATCATCGATGGCGAGAGCCGCAGCATCAACGGCGCGCCGATCAACCCGGCGGCGCGGGCCTATCCGCGCGAGTTCATCCAGACCGGCATCGCTGCCATCGACGGCCTCAACTCCCTGGTGCGGGGGCAGAAGCTGCCCATCTTCAGCGCCTCGGGCCTGCCGCATAACCGCCTCGCCGCGCAGATCGTGCGCCAGGCGCGCCTGCCGGAGGAAGAAGGCGGTGGCTTTGCCATCGTTTTCGCTGCCATGGGCGTGTCCTATGCCGATGCGCGCTTTTTTCAGGAGGCCTTTGCCGACTCCGGCGTGCTCGGCAAGGTGGTGATGTTCCTCAACCACGCCGATGATCCGCCGGTGGAGCGCCTGGCCCTGCCCCGCGCCGCGCTCACCGCCGCCGAGTACCTGGCCTTCGATCTGGATCGTCACGTGCTGGTGGTGATGACCGACATGACCCATTACGCTGAAGCCCTGCGCGAGGTGGCCACCGCCAAGGGCGACGTGCCGGCGCGCAAGGGCTATCCCGGCTATCTCTACTCCGACCTGGCGGAGATCTACGAGCGCTCAGGCCGCATCCGTGACCGCCACGGCTCGGTGACCCTGGTGCCGGTGCTGTCCATGCCTTCGGACGACATCACCCACCCCATCCCCGATCTCACCGGCTACATCACCGAGGGCCAGATCGTGCTCTCGCGGGAGCTGCACAATCAGGGCATCTACCCGCCGGTGGACATAGCCCCGTCGCTGTCGCGCCTGATGAAGGATGGCATCGGCAAAGACTACACCCGCGCCGATCACCCCCGCGTCGCCAATCAGCTCTACGCCCTCTACGCCAAGGCCCAGGAGACGCGCAATCTGGCCTCCATCATCGGTGCTGAGGAACTCTCATCCAAGGACCGGCGCTTTCTGGAGTTTGCCGAACGCTTCGATCGGGAGTTCATCGGTCAGGGCGAGGACGACAACCGCAGCATCATCGAGACCCTGAATCTGGCTTGGGAGATGCTCTCCCTGTTCCCGCGGGATCAGCTGACCCGGGTCAGCGAGACCGATCTGGCTCACCATTACCGTGCCGGCCCGGCCACAAGGCAACCGCCGGCATGAGCAAGCTGCGCCTGCGCACCACGCCGACCAAAAGCAGCCTGCTGCGGCTGAAAAAACAGCTGCGCTTTCTGCACAACGGCCACGCCCTGCTGGAGCGCAAGCGCGAACTGCTCACCCGCCTGGTGTATGAACGTCTGGGGGAATTCAGGCAACGCCGCGCCGCCGCCCAGGAGAGCCTGAAACAGGCCTATTACTGGCTGAGCCTGGCCCAGTTGCGCATGGGCGGACGCAGCATGCACCAGGCCACCCTGGGGATTTCCCCTGCGGTGGAAATCAGCATCCTGCCGCGCCGCGCCCTGGGTATTCAATATCCCTCGGTGCAGGCCCAGCTGTTGCCCCTGCAGCCGGTGGGCCTGCTGGGCATAGACCCCAGCTTCGATGAGGCGCGCAAGTGCTTTGCCGAGGCGACGCAGAAGCTGGCCATCCTCGCCGAAGCGGAAATGGCCCTCTGCCGCCTGATCAGCGAACAGCGCAAGGCACAAAAACGGGTCAATGCGCTGAAATACAACATCATCCCCGCCTACGCTCAGGCCATCCGCCGGATCAACGACCTGCTCGAAGAAGAAGAGCGCGCCGCCCTCTTCGGCATCAAACGC
>JADGBD010000242.1 GCA_015231665.1 Gammaproteobacteria bacterium | reverse complement strand
CGGCAACATGCAGCCGATGCGGGTGGTGGAGATCAACGACAAAGGCCTGCTGGTGGACATCAACCACCCCATGAGCCGCTATCCGGTGGCCCTCCAGGCTCAGCTTCTGCAAGTGCACCCGGCCGGTGACGAGCACGGCGGCCGCTGCAACGAGGTGGTCAACGACATGATGCTTGGCCCCGGCATGCAGGTGCGCGATGGCGCCCAGGGGACGGATTTCTTCGTCAACGGCGCCCTGCAGCGGCTGGACAACAACGCCGACAGCATCTTCTACAGCCTGTCGCGGATGGTGCAGCATCTGGATCGCCGCTGCCTGAGCGAGCTGGAGGCCCAGCACCGGCGCCTGCTTGCCGGCCGCAGCCGGGTACTGGACCTGATGGCGAGCTGGGATTCGCACCTGCCAGCTGAGCTCAAGTTCGACCAGGTGGTGGGGCTGGGGATGAATCAGGAGGAGCTGGACGCCAACAGCCGCCTGGATCAGCGTCTGCTGCAGGATCTCAACCGCAACAAGAGCCTGCCCTTTGCCGATGGCGCCTTCGATGCCGTGGTCTGCACCGCCTCGGTGGAATACCTCACCGATCCCCTGCAGATCTTCGCCGAGGTCAACCGGGTGCTGGCCCCCGGCGGCATCTTCATTGTCAGCTTCTCCAACCGCTGGTTCCCCACCAAGAGCATCAGCCTGTGGAGCGACCTGCACGACTTCGAGCGGATGGGGCTGGTGTCCGAGTACTTCCTCCAGAGCGGCGGCTTTACTGGCCTCAACACCCTCTCCCTGCGCGGCCTGCCGCGACCCCAGGATGACCCCCACTACGGCAAATCGGCCTTTGCCGATCCGCTCTATCTGGTCTGGGCGGAGAAACGGGCATGAAGCTGAGCCATCTTGCTATATCCGGTTTGGTCCTGGGCCTGCTCGGCACGGGCCCGGCGCAGGCCGAAGCCCTGCCCCAGATTTGCACCGAGCAGTCCGACTACAGCCACCACCGCCTGGATAGCGATCAGGTGGACAACCTCTGCCAGGTGTTCAAGGGCAAGGTGGTGCTGGTGGTCAACACCGCCAGCCGCTGCGGCTACACCGAGCAGTATGACGATCTGGAAAAGCTCTACGCCCGCTACAAGGACAAGGGCCTGCTGGTGGTGGGCTTTCCCTCCAACGACTTTGCCAATCAGGAGCCGGGCGACGAGAAGAGTATCAAGGACTTCTGCCGCCTCACCTACGGCGTGCAATTTCCCATGTACGGCAAGACCCGGGTCAAGGGCGGCGACGCCGACCCCATCTACCTGGCCCTGGCCAAGGCCGCCGGCGAAGCCCCGGCATGGAACTTCCACAAATACCTGCTGGATCCCCAGGGTCGGCTGATCGGCAGCTACAAAAGCCGGGTCGAACCCCTGGGCGAGCAGATCACCCGAGCCATAGAATCGGCCCTTTGACACCCCGAAAAGCACTTGCGGAGAGACTGATGACCGACCCCAAGGTACGCCTCAAAGGCCTCATCCGGCTGCAGAGCTGGATCAACCCCGAAAACGCCTGCTGGGAATGGCAGGGGCAGATATCCAACAGCGGTCACGGCCGCATCATGCTCAGCGACGAGAACGGCCGACGCCTGCTCAGCGCCGAGCAGGCCAGCTTCATCGCCTTTCATCAGGATCTGCCGGAAGGTGCGGGGGTGCGCCAGACCTGCAACAACCGCCTTTGCGTCAACCCCGAGCATCTGCAGCTGGTGGAGACCCAGACACCAACGGGCGAGACCCTGCAATGAACGGCATCGACCCCTACGCTTACATGCAGCAAGCGGCCGGGCGGATCGAGCATCTCGACCAGGCCCAGCTGAACGATCTGCTCGATGAGCTGGAGTACCTGTTCGAGGTGATCCCGCCGGAGCTTCAGGACCTGGCCGAGGGCCTGATGGAGCGCGTGCGCCAACGCCTCAGCCAGCTGGGTCAGCTGGGATAGGACCGCCGAATGATCGCCCCGGGTGAGCCGCGCTGCTACGCCATCCGCAGGGTCAATCCCTTTCTCGGCGTGATGCAGATCATCGAAACCGACCAGGGCCGCGCCCTCAGCTCCAACGGTCTGGTCTGGGATCTGCAGGTGCACATCAGCCTCGGCGGCGGCTGGGGCAGCCTCAATCAGGACCGCAACAACAGCGGCTTCTGCCGCTATGGCCTCTGGTCCGCCGACGAGGGCCTGGTGAAACGGCCGCTGGCACCGGATTTCGATGATGCCGAACTCACCCGCACGGGTGATGAACTGGTGAGCATCGTCAGCCAGGCGGTGGCCGACATCCCCTTCAACCTGGCCGATAGCCTGGAGCTCTGGCTGCTGGACGCCGAGGGCGCGCCCCTGGCTCTGCTCGACAGCCGCCTCCCCGGCAGCGCCAAGCCCTCCCCCGAGCCCCGGCGCTGGCACTGCAGCCTCAGCGGCGAGGGCCTGGCCAGCCAGCGACGTTATCCCCAGGCGGCGCCGGTAGAAAGCCTGGTCAAGCAGCGCGCCGGCTTCAACATCCACAAGCACTGGGTCGAACGCCAGACCGATGGTAGCGGCCTGATTCGCGAGCACGCGCAAACCCTCGCCGCCGAGGAGTTTCCCGCCCTGCTCCTCAGCCGCCACTGGCCCAAGGCGGAACAGCGCGAGCTGGTGGAGGGCTACTTCGCCTGGGTGGCACCGACCCTGCTGACCCTGCAGGGACTGGAGCAGGCGCAAAGGGCCTGGCTCGAACGCCAGCTCCACGTCCAGGCCCAATCCCTCGAGCACCATTGGCGGCTCTATCCCGAGGTAATCGACCCGCTTCAGCTCAAGGCAGCGCGGGTGCAACTGCGGCTGCAGCAAAGTCTGGCGGGAGGTGGAAGCCATGAGTGAACTGGGCCACGTGGTGTTTTACGTGCGCAATCTGGCGCGCTCGCAGCAGTTCTATCAGAACATCGTCGGCCTGCAGAAGGTGGCCAAGCTGTTCAACGGCAAGGCGGTGATGCTCAGCGGCGGGCGCACCCACCACGAGCTCCTGCTCATCGAAGTGGGCGAAGCCCCGGGGCCCGCTCAAGGCAAGCGCATCGGCCTCTATCATGTCGGCTGGAAGCTGGGCGACAGCCTGGAGCAACTGCGCCGGGCCAAGCAGCGCATCGAGCGCGAGGGCGGCCGCATCGATGCCATGGCCGACCACGGCATCAGCCACAGCCTCTACCTGCACGACCCCGATGGCAACGAGGTCGAGCTCTACGTCGACAACCCGGACTGCAACTGGCGTCAGGACAGCTCCTGGCTGCAAATGCCGGTAAGGCCTTTGCTGCTGGAGTAGCGGCCAGCCGTCAGCCATCCCGCGCGCCAAGCAACTGCTGTAGCTTGTGCGCATCTGCCTGATGCTGCTCCAAGCGCAGGCATTGGGCAAGTTCCTCGGCGCTCAGGGGTTCGGCGTGGCGGATTTGCTGCTGCAGCACCGCCAGATCAGCATCTGAGGCATCCTCCCGAGCGGCGCTGCGCTGGCTGATGCGCCGCTCCAGCTCGGCCTGGGGCAGGTCAAAATCCAGGATCACAAACTCCACCCCCAGACCCTCCGCCAGCTGGCGAAAGCGCTGGCGCTGGGCCTGCTGGAGAAAGGTGGCATCGATCAGCGCAGGCCGGCCGGAGGCGAGGATGGCCCTGGCGGCCTCGGCCAGATGGCTGTAGGTGCGCTCGGTCATCGCCGGGGCATAGAGGGCGGCATCCCCGGCCTGCTGCGGCGCCAGCCCGGCCAGGCGCTTGCGCTCTACGTCCGAGCGTATCCGCACCAGGGGCATCAGGGCCGGCAGCTGGGCCGTCAGATGGCTCTTGCCGCTGCCGGAAAGCCCATGGGTAATCAGCAGCTT
>JADGBD010000241.1:528-3844 GCA_015231665.1 Gammaproteobacteria bacterium | reverse complement strand
GACTTCCACCTGCTTTTCTTTGGGCAGTCCCTGAAGTTTTTCGACGAGAACCGCAATGTTCATGGCTTTACCTCCGGGTTGTGGCTAAGAATTGCTAGGGCTAGCTGACCTCTGCGGTCTTCAAGGCCTCCAGCTCCGCCTCATCGATCACCTTCACTCCCAGGCTTTCCGCCTTGGCCAGCTTGGAGCCGGCATCGGCTCCGGCGAGCAGGTAATCGGTCTTTTTCGACACACTACCGGCTACCTTGGCGCCCAGGGCCAGCAGCTCGGCCTTGATTTCGTCCCGCGGCCGACTGAGGGTGCCAGTGATGACCAGGATTTTGCCCGCCAGGGGTGAGCTGGCGGCAGCGACCGGTCGTTCCAGCCTGGGCCAGTGCACGCCGGCATCCCTCAGGGCCTGAATCACCTCTCGGTGGTGCCCCTGCTGAAAGAAACCGTGGACATTCGCCGCCACCACCTGGCCCACATCGGCCACCTGCAGCAGCTCTTCTTCAGTGGCCGCCATCAGCGGCTCCAGTTCGCCGAAGTGCTGTGCCAGGCCACGTGCGGTGCTCTCACCCACCTCGCGAATGCCCAGGGCGAACAAAAAGCGCTGCAACTGGGTATCCCGGCTCTGCTCCAGGGCGATGAGCAGCTTTTGCGCCGACTTCTCCGCCATGCGCTCGAGGCCGGCCAGCTGTTCCAGCCTCAAGTGATACAAATCCGCCGGGCTGTGCACCAGATCCCGCTCCACCAGCTGATCGATGAGCTTGTCCCCCAGACCTTCGATGTCCATCGCCTTGCGGCTGGCAAAGTGCTTCAGCGCCTCCTTGCGCTGGGCGCTGCAATAGAGGCCGCCGCTGCAGCGGGCCACTGCCTCGCCATCGTTTTGCTGCACGTCGGAGCCGCACACCGGGCACTGGCTGGGCAGCTCGATGATGCGTGCATCCGCCGGCCGGCTGCCGGGCACCGAGCGCACCACCTCGGGGATAACATCGCCGGCACGGCGGACTATGACCTGATCACCAATGCAGACATCCTTGCGCCGCACCTCGTCCATGTTGTGCAGGGTGGCGTTGCTCACCGTGACGCCGCCGACAAACACCGGCTCCAACCGTGCCACCGGGGTCAGGGCGCCGGTGCGGCCGACCTGAAAATCCACCCCCAACAGCCGGGTCAGCTCCTCCTGCGCCGGGTATTTGTGCGCCACCGCCCAGCGCGGCTCGCGGGAGACAAAGCCAAGCTGGCGCTGCAGTTCCAGCCCATTGACCTTGTAGATGACGCCGTCGATATCGAAAGGCAGCTGATCACGCAGACCGAGGATGCGGGCGTGAAAGGCCTGCAGCTCGGCGCCACCCTGGGCCAGGGCGCGGTGCTCGCACACCGGAATGCCCAGGGCCTGGAGGGCGTCGAGTACCTCAAGATGGGTCGCGGGCAATTTGTCCCAGCCCTGCACCTCGCCGAGGCCATAGGCGAAGAAGGACAGCGGCCGCTCGGCGCAGATTTTCGGGTCGAGCTGGCGCAGGCTGCCGGCGGCGCCGTTGCGCGGGTTGACCAGGGTGGCCTTGCCCTGCTGCCGCTGGCGCTGGTTGTAGGCGGCGAAATCCGCCCGGCTCATGAATACCTCGCCGCGTACCTCCAGCACATCGGGCAGCACATCGGCCAGCGCCTCGCCCTGCAGGCGCAGGGGGATGCTGTGGATGGTGCGGATGTTCTGGGTGACGTCCTCGCCGGTAGCGCCATCGCCGCGGGTGGCCGCCTGCACCAGCAGGCCCCGCTCATAGCGCAGGTTCACCGCCAGGCCATCGAACTTCAGCTCAGCGGCATAGGCCACCGGTGCGTCTGCCTCGCCAAGACCCAGGGCGCGGCGGATGCGGGCATCGAAGTTCAGCGCCCCCTCGGGCTCGCTATTGGTCTCGGTGCGGATGGAGAGCATGGGCAGGCGGTGCGCCACCGGGGCAAAGCGCTCCAGGGGCGCGCCGCCTACCCGCTGGGTCGGCGAGTCGGCGCTGAGCAGCTGCGGGTGCTCTGCCTCCAGCTGCTGCAGCTGGCGGAACAGGCGGTCGTATTCGGCGTCGGGAATCTGCGGGTCGTCGAGGACGTAATACTGGCGGTTGTGGTATTCGATCTGCTGGCGCAGCTGATCAAGCTGGGCCAGCAGCGCATCCGCGAGGCTCATCGTTTGATTGCCCGGCGCTTGATCGCCAGGGCAACCTGGCGGGCGTGTTCCTGCACCTCACTGCGGATGAAGTCTATGGCCTGGCGGGAAAGCAGGTTGTGGCTTTGGTCCTGCAACTCGGCATCGAGCAGTTCCGCCATCTGCCTGCAGGTGCTGAGCAATTCCTCAAAGGCCTTGGGGCCTTCTATGCTGCAGGGCAACTGCATGAAAAAGGTGATCCCAGGGGTGGCGTAATCGCTCATGTCCTCCAGCGGGAAGACGCCGGGCTCGACCATGCTGGCGAGGCTGTAGATGATTTCGTTGCTCGCCGCATCGACCCGATGAAACACGCGCATTCGGCTGGGCTTGAGTTCCAGCGTGCGCACCGCCTCTAAAAGCTCCGCCCCCTCGAAAAAGGCGCCGCGGGATACCAGGCTGATCTGCACCAGCTTGTGCGGCAGGTCTCTGGGCAAGGGCGGCAGTATGGGTTCTGGCGAGACCGGCTCGATCGACAGCCGGGGTGGCGGCGCCATCTGCTCCAGCGGCTCGGGCTCGTCCACCTCGGGCTCCAGATCCTCGGCCTCGGTATCCTGCAGGGGCAGATCGCTGCCGGCCAGATCGGCCGGACTCAGGGGCTCGATGGTCTCTTCAACCTCATCCAAGAAATCAGGGCGGTCAGAAGAGCCGGCAACCTCTGCCAGATTCAGATCGAACACCGGCTCATGCTCGTCCGCTTCCACCTCGGCAAAACCCGCCAGCCAGGGCTCGCGCCGGCGCTCATCTTCAAGCTCAAGATCTTGATAGAACTCCGCCTCGCTGTCTTCTATCAGGTCGTCGTCCACCTCGGCTGAGTCGGCTGAAGGATGAAATTGCGGCAGAACCTCAGGCTCCAGATCATCCTCCGCCGGGGTGATCAGCGGCAGCTCATCGGGATCGAAGGCACGGCGCAGGGGCTCGATTTGGTCTGCCGGCTCCTGATCGGGCTTCTGTGCTGGCACCTGATTGGGCTCGGGTTCTGGATCAGCGGCTTGCTGGCCCTCCGCCGCGGCTGCGGGCTCCTGCTGGGCACGCGCCTGACCGGTGAGCAGATCAAGAAAGCCGGCCCTGGAGCCACCCTCCTCTCTGCCATGGGCCGAGTAGGCCGGCTCGGTACCGAGGCCGTAGCCAAGTCCAGCCCCC
>JADGBD010000241.1:0-487 GCA_015231665.1 Gammaproteobacteria bacterium | reverse complement strand
CCTGGGCTGCCTGAGCCGGCGCATGGGATCTGACAGACACCGGCGCCTGTCTGTGCGGGCTGGCAGCAAGGCTGCTGGGACTCTGGCTGGGACAGTGGCTGGCTGGCGGATTGACTGCGCGATGGGTGCCGCTGGGCGTGTAAAGGTCGTCATCCAGTTCCTCATCATCGTCCCAATCCGCCAACGGGTCGGCGGCGGGCGCTGATGCCGGCTTCTGTTCGCTGGCCTTGATCGCGCTGCTGTTCTTTTCCACCTGACGGCGGTTGAGAATGACTTCATCGTTGATGCGTTTGTGCCGGTCCCAGAAATAGATACCGAGCAAAAACAGGATGCCGATGATCAGCAGCAGCAGTCGGAAGAGCTCCACGTCCACGCTGCGACCTCAGGCTGCCGCCAATTTGGCGGCTTCGGCTATGTCAACGGAGACGATTCGGGAGACACCGGGCTCATGCATGGTCACACCGATCAGCTGATGGGACATTTCCAT
>JADGBD010000240.1:3307-3848 GCA_015231665.1 Gammaproteobacteria bacterium | reverse complement strand
TCGTTGCCTGCGCCACCTCCATCCAACCAGCCGGCCAGCGCGAGTCTGGACAGGCTCAAGCAGGAGTTTCTCGCCGAGCCGCAGAAGCTGGTGGAGTTGATCCAGCCGGTGCTAAAAGATGGCCAGGTAGAGGGCTATGAATTGCAGCCAAAACAATTGCACCATGTGCTGCTGTTTCACGGCGCTGGCCTGCGCAAGGGCGATAGAATAACCGCCATCAATGGCATGCCCTTGACCAACACCGCAGAGCTGCCAAACCTGCTCAGTGGTCAGAGCGAACTCAACTTTACCTTTGAACGGGACGGCGAATCTGCCAATGCAAGTCTTCAACCCAAACCCTAAACCGCGCAGACGAGGCCTCGCTGCCACACTGCTCTGCCTTTTACTACTCATCAGCCCAGCCTGGTCAGAGGATAGCGCGGTGTCGTTGAATTTCAACGATGCCGACATTGGCTCGGTCATCTCGCTGGTCTCCGAGCAACTGGGCAAGAACTTCATCATCGATCCACGCGTCAAGGGCAAGGTCGCCGGAGTTACCGCA
>JADGBD010000240.1:0-3258 GCA_015231665.1 Gammaproteobacteria bacterium | reverse complement strand
AGATCCATGGCTTTGCCGTGATTGAGGCCGAAGGCGCCACGCGTATCGTGCCCGATAGCCTGGTGAAGCAGGATAGTATCCCTACCGTGGATGGGCGTGACCCTTCGACGGGGGAGTCCTTTGTCACCCGGGTCCTGCAGATTCAGCATGCCGATGCGGCGCAGCTTGTGCCGTTGTTGCGCCCGCTGGTGGCGCAGAATGGTCATCTGGCTGCCTTCCCGGAAAGCAATGTAGTGGTGGTGGCGGATACCGCCGATAACATTCAGCGCCTGGCTGACCTGATCGAGCGTATCGATCAGCCCAGCGAGGAGATCGAATTGGTCCGTCTGCGCCATGCTAGCGCGGTGGAAGTGGCCAAGATGATCGGCAATGTCAGCAATCCTGGCGCCTCGCCGGTGCGTGGTGTCAAGGTGGTGGCGGACCCGCGCAGCAACAGCCTGCTGTTGTCCGGCGATGCCACCCAGAGACCGCGCTTCCGTGCGTTGATCCAGCGCCTGGATATGCCCATTGAAGGTGGTGGCAATACCCATGTGATCAAGCTGCGCTATACCAATGCAAAGAATCTGGCGACGGTGCTTGGCGGGGTGGCCGAGAGCCTTAGTGCGGAAGAGTCGGCACGCCGGCCTGGGGCAGTCCCTTCCAAGCCGGCTGGTGCTGCAGCTGGGGGGCAAAGAGATGTCAATATTCATGCTGACGAAGAAAACAACGCCCTGATCATCACCGCCGAGCCGGACATCATGCGCTCCCTGCAAGGAGTCATCCGCAAGCTGGATGTGCGCCGACAGCAGGTGCTGGTGGAGGCCATCATCGCCGAACTCTCCGCAAGCCGCGCGGCAGAATTGGGGGTGCAATGGGGTGTTGTGGAAAAGGACGGCAACCGTCAGGTGGGCCTGCTCAGCCAGGTATCGCCCAGCCTGGGATCCGGCCAGAGCCTCAATGAGGTTATCACCAGCAAGGGGGACAGCCTGGATGGCGGTTTATCCTTAGGCTTGGCTAATATCACCGGAACGGGGACCAATTTTGCCGTTTTGCTGCGGGCTCTGGCCTCGGATGGTTCCACCAACATCCTTTCCACTCCCTCTATTCTGACCCTGGATAACGAAGAGGCGGAAATTATGGTGGGGCAGAACGTGCCCTTTGTCACCGGCAGTTACACCCAGACTGGTGATGTCACCACGCCCACCAACCCCTTCCAGACCATCGAGCGGCAGGATGTGGGTATCACCCTGCGCGTCCAGCCGCAGATCAACGAAGGCAGCGCCATTCGCCTCAATATCGAACAAGAGGTATCCAAGCTGACCCTGGAATCCACCATCGGCGGCGAGATCACCAATCGCCGCTTCATCAAGACCAACGTCATGGTGGATGACGGCCAGTTGATTGTGCTGGGTGGTCTCATGGACGAAGATCATCAGGAGCGCGAGCAACGCATCCCTGGCCTGGGGCGTCTGCCCCTGATCGGTGCCCTGTTCCGCCAGGACGACAGCCGTCTGAACAAGCGCAACCTGCTCATCTTTCTGCGGCCCACCATCCTGCGCAGTGAGGCCAAGGCCAATGCCGTTACCGCCAGTCGCTATGAAGGCATTCGTCAGCAGCAGGTGGCGGTTGGTCAGCAGGGGGTATCTCTGATGCCGAATGCTACCCCGCCGCTATTGCCCGACCTCAAGGATTTGATGCAGTTACCTCCGCCCTTCGAGATCGACTGATCCATGCAGGAGGCCGTCGCAGCCACGCCGGTGCCGACCGGTATCTCCTTCGCCTTCGCCCGCCGCCACGGGGTTCTGTTGGAGGGCGAACGCCAGGGCCGGCTGGTGGTGGTCTGTCGCCAGGGCTTCGATCCCCGAATCCTTGATGAACTGCGTCGCTACCTGGGTCGATCATTCCGCCTGAATCCGGTGGACGAAGAGACCTTCGACCAGATGTTGCGCCAGCACTACGAAGGTAGTCGCGCTGAAGCCATGCAGGCCATCGAAGGCCTGGATGAGGATAACGACCTCTTTGCCATCGCCTCCGCTCTGCCGGAGCCCGAGGATTTGATGGAGAGCGAGGATGATGCACCCATCATTCGCCTGATCAATGCGCTGCTCACTGAGGCGGTGAAGGAAAACGCATCGGATATCCACATCGAGCCCTTTGAAAATCGACTGATGGTGCGTTTTCGCGTCGATGGAGTGCTGCGCGAGGTGCTGCAGCCACGGCGTATTCTGGCGCCGCTGATCACCTCTCGCATCAAGGTCATGGCCAAGCTGGACATTGCCGAAAAGCGCTTGCCCCAGGATGGCCGCATCTCCCTGCGCATTGCCGGTCGCGCTGTGGACGTGCGTGTCTCCACTCTGCCATCGGGTCATGGCGAGAGGGTAGTCATGCGTTTGCTGGACAAGCAAGCTGGTCGTCTCGATCTGGAGCATCTGGGCATGGCCGAGATTGCCCGCAACAGTCTCGATCGACTCATCCGCAGGCCACACGGCATTCTCCTGGTCACAGGCCCTACAGGGTCGGGCAAGACCACCACCCTCTATGCCGCACTCAGTCGCCTCAACGACCAAAGCCGTAACATCATGACGGTGGAAGACCCCATCGAATATTTCCTCGATGGCATAGGGCAGACCCAGGTCAACAATCGGGTGGACATGACCTTTGCGCGGGGCCTCAGGGCCATCCTGCGCCAGGACCCCGATGTTGTGATGGTGGGTGAAATCCGTGATCTGGAAACCGGGCAGATTGCCATTCAGGCCAGTCTCACCGGGCATCTGGTGCTCTCAACCCTACCCACCAATACGGCCTTGGGCGCCATCACCCGCCTGCGCGATATGGGTGTCGAGCCTTTCTTGCTCTCTTCCAGCCTCATCGGCCTGCTTGCTCAGAGACTGGTGCGCACCCTCTGTCCTGCCTGTCGCCAGCCCCATCTCGCCAGTGCCTCGGAATGTCGCCAACTGGGCCTGGAGCCGGCCCAGCCGCCGACCCTATACCGCCCGGTTGGCTGCGAGGTCTGTCAGCAACAAGGCTACCGTGGCCGCACCGGCATCTACGAGTTCATTGAAGTGGACGATACCCTGCGCGAACTCATCCATGCCGGCGCAGCGGAACAGGCGTTAGAACAGCAGTCCAGAAAGCTCTGGCCCAGTATTCGCGCCGACGGCCTGCGCCGCATCCTGGCGGGTGACACCAGCCTGGAAGAAGTGCTGCGTCTGACCCAGGAGGGTTGAGATGGCTGCCTACTCCTATCAGGCCCTGGATGCCAACGGTAAGCTGCGCAAG
>JADGBD010000239.1:546-3864 GCA_015231665.1 Gammaproteobacteria bacterium | reverse complement strand
AGTCAGATCCAGGGCAACCACTTGCGGAGCACAGACTTTTGAAAAACATCACCATTCCCGTCACTGCCTATGCGCAGAACGCCTCTCTGCTGTACTGCGAGGAGACCGCCAAAGCAGCGGTGATCGACCCCGGTGGCGATATCGAGCTGATTCTTGCCGAAGCCAAGCGCCAGGCTGTCACCATCGAGCGCATCCTCATCACCCACGGCCATTTCGACCACTGCGGTGCGGCGCTGGACCTGGCCGAGCAGCTGGACGTGCCGATTTACGGCCCTCACCCGGCGGATGAATTTCTCCTCCAAAGCCTGCCGGACTGGGCCCGTCAGGTCGGCTTTCCGCCGGCGCGCAGCTTTGTGCCGCAGCAGTGGCTGGATGAGGGCGACAGCCTGGAGATCGGCTCCATCCGCCTGCAGGTGATCCATTGCCCCGGTCACACCCCCGGGCACCTGGTGTTTTACGCCGCCGATGCAGCCATCGCCTTTGTCGGCGACGTGCTGTTTCATGGCTCCATCGGCCGCAGCGACTTCCCCCGCGGCAACCATGCCGAGCTGATACGCTCGATCAAGCACAAGCTGCTGCCGCTGGGGGATGAGGTCCGCTTCATCCCCGGCCACGGCCCCTCTTCGACCCTGGGTTATGAGCGGCTGCACAATCCGTTCTTGCGTTAGGGTGGCCAGCGGTCAGCGAGCAACTGCCCGCTTAGGGCTGGTCAGCTAACCCAGGCTCTCCATATCCACGCCCAGCTCAACCATGAGCTGATCGAGCAAGGTCTTCGCCTCATCGAATTCAAACAGGCCCACCAGCTCCACCAGGCGTTTGCGCTGGGGCCTGTCCTGCAGCTGGCCACTGAGTTTGGTCAGCTGTTCCATCGCCACGCCATCGTAATCGCCGAGCATCTGGCGCAGCTGCTTCAGCGCCAGGGCCAGCTCCTCAAAGCTCAGAGCCTCCGTCGTCTCCTCCTCGACCCTGACCAAATGCTTGAGGCCGGTCTCGATGGCGGCGCAGGTGGCCTGGAGTTCCTCGTCAAACTCCACCAGGGTCTGGTTCAGGCTATCCGCCTCGGCACCATCCCGAATCATGACTTCCAGGGCTGCGGCACGCTGGCACAGGCTCAGGGCGCCGATGTTGCCAGCCACCCCCTTGCAAGTGTGGGCGCTGCGCTGGGCCGCAAGGCGCTCGCCGGCTTCAAGCAGTCGCTTGATCTCGACAGTAGTGGCCTGCTGGCGCTCGACAAAGCGCTCCAGCAGCTGCAGATAGAGCTTACGATTACCCAGCAGACGCCTGAGCCCGGCCTCCACATTGACCCCAGGGATCACCGGAATCAGCGCCTCCTGCGGCTGATCCAGCAGGGATTCGCTCCTCGCCTGGGGTATTTCGCCCTGGGCGCTGCGGCCGCGCATGTGCCGCTCCAGGGCCAGATAGAGCAGATCGGGATCGATCGGTTTGGTGACATGCTCGACCATCCCCAGACTCAGGCAGCGCTCGCGTTCCTCCACCAGGGCATGGGCGGTCAGGCCGATGATCGGCAGCTGCGGATGGCGCCCCGAGGCGATGATCCGCTGGCTGGCCTCGATGCCGTCCATCACCGGCATCTGCAGGTCCATGAGCACGGCGTCGAATACCGGCGCATCCTCGCTCAGCAGGCAATCCACCGCCTCCTTGCCGTTGTTTGCCACCTGCACCTGGATGCCGGCCAGGCCGAGCAGCTCCAGAGCGATCTGCTGGTTGATCTCGTTGTCCTCCACCAGCAGCACCCGGCCACCGCCGAGCCCGCGGCTACTGGGTTCGACCCCCAGGTTCAGCGGTGCAGGCCGATCTGCCTCACCCTCGGCACACAACTCCGGCGATTGATCGAACTGCATCAACAGGGTATCGCACAGGCTGGAATGGCTGACCGGCTTGTGCAACACCGAATCCGCGCCCACCTCCTCGGCAGCGCGGTAGATGTCATCGCGACCGTAGGCGGTGACCAGAAACACCGCCGGCTTTTGCTGCAGCGGCAACACCTGCTTGACCAGGCGAGTGGCCTCGACCCCGTCCATCTCCGGCATCTGCCAGTCCATCAGAATCAGCTCGTAAGGCGCGCCCCTGGCCTCGGCCTTGGCCAGCAGAATGAAGCAGTCGCCGGCGGAAAAGGCGCTGTCCGCCTGACAGCCCAGCTCGACTAGGCTGTGGCTGAGAATCTCCCGCGAATGCTCGTTATCGTCCACCACCAGCACCCGCAGGGACCTCAGACTGTCGCTGACGCGGGGCACCTCCTGGGGTTCATCCAGACGCTTGAAATGGGCGGTGAAGCTAAACCGGCTGCCCGCATCGGGCTCGCTTGCCACCTCGATCTGGCCACCCATCAGGCGCACCAGCTGGCGCGAGATGCTCAACCCCAGGCCGGTGCCGCCGTATTTGCGCGTGGTCGAATCATCCGCCTGACTGAAGGCCTGGAACAGCTTGGCCTGCTGCTCCGGGTTCATGCCGATGCCGGTGTCGCTGACGCTGATCTGCAAGCTGAGCTGGCGGCTGGTCAGCTCCGCCAGGCGAATATCCAGCAGCACCTCGCCTTGTTCGGTGAACTTGAGGGCGTTGTTCAGCAGGTTGATCAGCACCTGTCCCAGCCGCAGCGGGTCGCCGATCATCTGCTGGGGGATCGCCGGATCGCGGTCGATGAGAAACTCCAGCCCCTTCTCCTGGGCCTTGTGGGCAACCACGTTGGAGACATGGGTGATGACCTCATCCAGGCTGAAGCTGATCGCCTCCATCTCCAGCCGACCGGCCTCGATCTTGGAGAAGTCGAGGATATCGTTGATGATGCCGAGCAGGGCCTCGCCGGAGCGATGGATCTTGCTCACATAATCGAATTGCTTGGGGTTGAGATCGGATTTCAGCGCCAGATAGGACATGCCGATGATGGCGTTCATCGGCGTGCGAATTTCATGGCTCATGTTGGCAAGAAAGCTGCTTTTGGCGCGACTGGCCTCCTCCGCCGCATCCCGCGCGCTGACCAGTTGCCCCGTGCGCTCCGCCACCTGCTCTTCCAAATGGTCTCGCGCCTCTTCCAGCTGACGCTGGATGACATAGGTGTGGCGCATCGCCAAGAGTGCAATCAGCCCGATCAAACCCAGAATGACAGCCGCCAGCCAGTGCTGCCGGCGCGCCTGCTGATCCAGCGAGGCCTGGGTTTGCCGAACGATTTCCTCAATGTCCTGCTGATGGTAGAGCACCAGTTCCTGAAACAGGCCGATGAGCCGGTCCTGCCCTGGCATCACCACCTCATAGAACAGCCGCTTGGCCTCCGCCGACTCAGTCTCATCGCCATGGATGGCA
>JADGBD010000239.1:0-489 GCA_015231665.1 Gammaproteobacteria bacterium | reverse complement strand
GGGCTCTGGGGCAATTGCTTGAGCAGGCTGTAGGTCTCGGCAAAGCGGCCGGCGAATATTTCCAGTTTCTGGTTGAGTTCATCCTTCTCGAAAGGATCATCCGTATCCAGGATCTGGCTGGTCAGGCGGGTGCGGCTGCGGGCAAACTCCATCAGATCGCTGTAGTAGCGCAGTTTCTTTACCACCACCTCGCTCTGACCCATCACCGCGGAGAATTCAACCACCTGCCGCTGCTGACCAAAGAGCACAAAGAGCATGATGAATACCGTGAGCAGGAAGGCCCCGCCCAGCATCAACGCCAGATTACTGGTCTTCAAAAACCCCATGTTCAGTGCTCCTATTTAGCAGCGACTATCTCCACTTTGACAGTAAGTAAACTTGATAAAGCGCAATTGGTCAAAAAGCTCCTTTCAGAATCAGGCCAATGGATGGTGCAGCGGGGGGTTGCGCAAGCAGCCAGCAAGAACGCCAGGCAAGAATATCCAGGCA
>JADGBD010000010.1 GCA_015231665.1 Gammaproteobacteria bacterium | reverse complement strand
AGGAGGTAGGACGAAGCAGGAAGCCCGAGTCGAGAAGCGCGGAGATCGCAGAGTTGTTAAATTGTTCGTGGGCGAGGCAAACTTCAAGCCTCTGCGCACTCTGCGCTACTCAGCGCCCTCTGCGTCCTTTTTAAGCCAGTTCCCATTGCGCGAAATTGACACCCTTATCCTCGGTCAGGGGCTTGCCGGCAGTCTGCTGGCGGAGCGACTGTTGCGCCAGGAGATCGACCTTCTGGTGCTGGATGACGGCTGGCAAAGCGCAGCCAGCACGGCCGCTGCGGGTTTGATCAACCCCATCACCGGTCAACGCCTGGTCAAGACCGCCGATCTCGAGGTGCTGCTACCAGCAGCCCTGGCTCATTACCGGCAACTACAACAGCGCTTTGGCCAGCCCCTGCATCACCCCCGTCCCATGCTGCGGTTGCTGCGCCAGCCGCAGCAACAGGCCCAGCTTGAGATGCGTCGGCAAGACCCGGCCTATAGCCCCTGGCTCGGCCCTCTGCTGGCGGCTCGCGATATTCCTGCCTCGATCAAGGCACCCCATGGCGCCTTTGAACAGTTTCATGCCGGTTTTGTCGATCTGCCGCTGTTGCTGCAAGGGATACGTCAGGAACTGCTGGAGCGCGGCCGGCTGCGCCAGGGCCGCATAGACTTCGAGCAGATTCGCCTGACCCCAAGCGGCGTCGAGATCGGCGATCTGCGCGCACGCCGTTTGATCTTCTGCGAGGGCTACCGCGTCTCTGCCAACCCCTGGTTCAAGGCCCTGCCCTTTCAGCCCGCCAAGGGAGAAATCCTCAGCCTGGAATTGCCCAACTGCGGCCTGGAGCAGATCATCAGCGGCAGCCACTGGCTGATTCCGCTGCAGGGCAACCGCTACCGCCTCGGCAGCAATTATGACCATGCCCATTTGGACCAGACCCCTAGCGAGGCTATCAAACAGGCCTTGCTCGCCGGCCTGAGTGACCTGCTGCACCGGCCCGGACCGGTGCAACTGCTGCAGCATCTGGCAGGGGTTCGGCCGGCGCTGCGCGGTGCCCAGCCGGTGATGGGGCCGCACCCTCGCTATGCGCAACTGCACCTATTCAACGGCTTTGGCTCCAAAGGCTCGCTGCTCGTTCCCTGGCACGCCCAGGCCTACGCCGACTACCTCAGCGGCAAGGGCCAGATTCCCCCCAACGCCGACATTCGCCGATTCCATGACCTGCTGCTCACTCACTGACTGGCCACTTCAATGGTCAGACTGACCGACCTGGCCAAGGCCTTCATCGCCCCGCTGATCCGGCCGGGAGACCGGGTGATCGATGCCACCCTGGGCAACGGCCAAGACAGCCTGTTTCTCGCCCGGGCGACCGGCCCGACCGGCCAGCTGTTTGCCTTTGACATCCAGCCCCAAGCCCTGGAGATCAGCCGCCAGCGCCTGCAAGCGGCCGGTTGCCTGGAGCAGGCACAGCTGATTCTCGCCAGTCACAGCCAGATAGATCGCTTCGTCAGAGGCAAAACCATCGCCGCCGCCATGTTCAATCTGGGCTATCTTCCCGGCGGCGACAAACAGCGGATCACCAGCGCAGAGCACAGCCTGCGGGGACTGGCGGCCTGCAGCCGCCTGCTCGCACCCGGTGGCGGCATCAGCCTGCTGGCCTACCCCGGCCATCCCGGCGGTGAGCAAGAGGCCGATGCGGTGCAGGCCTGGGCCGAGGGCCTCGACCCGCAACACTGGCAGCTGGAGCTGGTGCAAGCTCAGTCAGAGAACCGCCAAACCAGAACCCAGCCGCCCCGGCTGATTTGCCTCAAACACAGGCCATGATGTCGCGAAGGAGCGCTCGCTTGCCCCAAGGCGGCTAAATGGCAATCGGCGCCTTGATGTGGGGGTGGGGATCGTAGTCGCTGAGCTGGAAATCCTCGAAGCGAAAATCAAAAATCGATTTGACCTCGGGATTCAGCCGCATCTTCGGCAGGGGTCGGGGTTCACGGCTAAGCTGTTCCTCGACCTGATCCAGGTGATTCAGGTAGAGATGGGCGTCGCCCAGGCAGTGGATGAACTCGCCGGGCTGCAGTTCACAGACCTGGGCGATCATCAGGGTCAGCAGGGCGTAGGAGGCGATGTTGAAGGGCACACCAAGGAAAATATCGGCGCTGCGCTGGTAGAGCTGGCAGGAGAGCCGGCCCTCGGCGACATAGAACTGGAACAAGGCATGGCAGGGAGCCAGGGCCATGCGCCCCTGATCAGCATTGACCTGGGGGCTTTGGCGCTCATCCGGCAGGTCGGCCACGTTCCAGGCGCTGACGATGTGGCGGCGGGAGTTGGGATTGGCCTTGATCTGTTCGATCAGCTGACTGATCTGGTCGTGGCTCTGGCCATTGCCCCCCGGCCAGCTGCGCCACTGGTAGCCATACACCGGCCCCAGCTCGCCGGCGGCATTGGCCCATTCGTCCCAGATACTCACCCCCTGCTCACGCAGATAGGCGACATTGGTCTCGCCGCGCAAAAACCACAGCAGTTCGTGAATGATCGAGCGCAGATGCAGCTTTTTCGTCGTCACCAGAGGGAAGCCCTCGGCCAGATCAAAGCGCATCTGATAGCCAAACAGGCTGCGGGTGCCGGTACCGGTGCGATCGCCCTTGGTAACTCCCTGATCGCGCACCCGACGCATCAATTCCAGATACTGCTGCATGCCAAATTCCTCAGTGAAAAGCCGAGAATAACGCCGATCAGCCCGCTGGCGACCGCTGACCGCGGTAGGCCAGACCCAGCAGCAGCAGGCCGAACAGGATCATCGGCGTGCTCAGCAACTGGCCCATGGTCAGCCAGTCGAAGGCGAGATAGCCCAGATGGCTGTCGGGAATGCGCACGAACTCGATGGCGAAACGAAACAACCCGTAGCCCAGCAAAAACAGCCCGGAAACGGCCCGCAGGGGGCGTGGCTTGGCGCCGAACCACCAGAGGATAGCAAACAGCAGCGCCCCCTCCAGCCCGGCCTCGTAAAGCTGGCTGGCATGCACCGGCAGGGAATGCAAACCATCGGCAGCGCGCCCGACCTGACGGCAGAGCTCCTCGGTGGCCGGATTGTGGGCGCAGGGCACCTGCATGGCCAGGGGGAAATCCGTCGGCCCACCCCAAAGCTCGGCGTTGATGAAGTTACCCAGACGACCGCTGAGCAGGCCGACAGGCACCAACGGAGCGACGAAATCCGCCACCTGAAAGAAGCCCGTGCCGAGCTTGCGTGCATACAGACCCATGGCGATGAGCACGCCGATCAGGCCACCGTGAAAGGACATGCCACCCTGCCAGATCTGCAGCAGCACCAGCGGGTTATGGATGAAGCCAGCGAAGTTGTAGAAAAGGATGTAACCCAGCCGCCCCCCCAGCACCACGCCGAGAGCGCAGTAGAACAGCAGGTCTTCCATCTGCTCGCGGCGGATCGGCGACTGCGGATGGCTGCAGCGCTGCCGGCCCAGCCACCAGGCAGCGGCAAAAGCGGCCAGATAGCTCAGGCCGTACCAGTGGATCTGCAGCGGCCCCAGGGCGAGGGCAACCGGGTCGATGGCGGGATAGCTGAGCATCGTCAGAAGCGCGGCAACACCCGCAGGGTGAAGCTCTTGAGGTAACTGGTTTCGGGGATAGCAGGATGGATCGGATGATCCGGCCCCTGGCTGCCGCTCATCAGCAGCTGCAGGCTGCGATCCAGATGGCGCCCGGCCTGGTTGATCAGGCTGAGCAGTCCATCGCCGCCGAGGTGATGGGAGCAGGAGGAGCTGACGAGCAAGCCGTCGCGGCTGAGCAACTGCATCGCCGCCTGATTGATCCGCCGATAGGCCAGCTCACCCTGCTTCTGATCCTTGCGCCGCTTGATGAAGGCCGGCGGGTCCACCAGAACTATATCAAAGCGCTGATTCGCCTCCTTGAGCTGGCGCACCACCTCAAAGGCATCGCCGCGCAGGCTGTCCACTGTCTTCTCGACACCATTGATGGCCGCATTCTCCCGCACCAGTTCCAGGGCGGACTCGGAGCTGTCAACGCAGGTTACCGCCTCGGCCCCGGCAGCGGCGCAGCGCACACCCCAGCCACCGACATAGCTGAACAGATCGAGCACGCGGCGCTCCTTCACCAGCGGCAGCAGGCGGTCGCGGTTGGCCGCCTGATCGAAGAACCAGCCGGTCTTCTGGCCATCGTGGGGAGAGATGCGGAAACGACAGCCGCCTTCGCTCAGCTCCAGCCGCTCAGGCATCTGCCCAGCCGCAAGCTCGACGCCGCGATCCAGGCCCTCCAACTCGCGCACCGAACTGTCGTTGCGCAGCAAAATGGCCTTGGGCTTGAACACCTTGTCCACTGCTGCCAGCACCGCCGGTCGCAATGCCTCCATGCCCGCAGTGCTCAGCTGCAGCACCAGATAGTCGCCGTAACGATCGACGATCAACCCCGGCAGGCCATCACTCTCGCCAAACACCGCCCGGTAATAGGGTTGGGCATAGAAGCGCTGGCGCAGGGCCAGGGCGATATTCAATCGATGGACGATAAGGGATTCGCTGATGGGATGGGTCTGATCACGGCTCATCAGACGCACCGCAATCAGCGAGTGAGGATTGACGTAACCAAAACCGATGAACAGCTCGCGGTCATCCACCACCGCCACCTGCTCACCCGGCTGCAGGCCCTTGAGCGGGGTTTTCTCGGTATCGATTTCATTGCTGTAAATCCAGCAGTGACCGGTACGCAGGCGCTTGTCCTGATTTTTTTTCAGCAGCAGAGCGGGGATTTCTGTGTCCAAGGAGGGTTCCTGTCAGGTAAAGGGCGCGCTAGTGAGCGCGGTAAGGTTGTTTAGCCACGGAGCCACAGAGCACACAGAGAAAATCCAATGTATTCCAGTTATGAACAACCATGAGATACAACTCGTCCAGCCAAGCCCCTCGCCCTAAGAAAGAGGGGTTTAGTAACAAAATACTCTGTGAACTCTGTGGTTCTGTGGCTTAACTAAAAGAATTTAGCGTTAATTCGCGTTCATTTGCAGACCAATCTATCCAAATCCCAGCCCAACTCCCAGCGCTCTGCCGCGGTTTGATCGCTCTGGCGGCCTTCCACCCAATGGGCCTGGCCTTGGGTGTTGATCTCGCGCTTCCAGAAGGGCGCGCGGGTCTTCAGGTAATCGATGAGAAACTCGCAGGCTCGGAAGGCCTCGCCCCTGTGCTCGCTGGCCACCAGCACCAGGACTATGGGCTCTTCGGGTTCCAGCTCGCCCACCCGGTGGATCAGCCGCACCGCCGTGATCGGCCAAAGCTGGCGGGCCTCGGCGATGATCTGCGCCAGCGCCTTCTCGGTCATGCCGGGATAATGCTCCAGGCTCATGCGCTGGATCGCCTCGCCCTGATTGAGATCGCGCATCAGCCCGAGAAAGCTGACCACTGCGCCCACCCGGCTGTTGCCGCCGCGAAAGTCGCGCTGTTCCGCCTCAGGATCAAAGGGCTGGGCAAGGATGCTGATTTCGACCATGGCGGGATTATCCCAGATTTCCCCTGCAGCAGCGCGCCCGGCCTGCTTTTTTATCGTCTTTGCCGCGCTGTCGTGGTGAAATGTCGCCATGAAGCTTGAAGACCTGATCCCACTGCCGCCCCTGCACCCCTACCTGCAGACCTATGCCGAACTGACCGAGCAGGCCGCCGGCTGGGGGCTGGACCTCAAAACCCTGCTGCTGATTCTGGCCTTTCTCGGCCTCTGGCTCAAGTGCCGCATCAGCCGGCGCCGCCTGCTGCGCCGCCATGCCGCGGAGCTGCAAGAGGTGCGCGAGACCGATGGCCTGACCCAGGTGGCCAGCCGGCGCCGGGTGGATGTCCTGCTCGAGCAGCTCATCGAAAACTGCCAGCGCCACGGCCACCCTTTTAGCCTGATCCTGTTCGAGCTGGATCAGCTCAAGCAGGTCAACAGCCTGCTCGGTCACCGTTCCGGCGATCAGGCACTGACTGCGGTGAGCCAGTTTGTCCAGGGCCATTTGCGCAAGATGGACGTGCTCGGCCGCTGGACCGGCTCACGCTTCATCATCCTCTGCCCGAGCATCGACACCAACCAGGCGCTACAGCTGGCGGAAAAGCTGCGCGCCCAGCTGAGCGCGGGGCCGCTGGAGCGGGTGGGCAACCAAACCGCCAGCTTTGGCGTGGTCGAATACCAAGACAAGAGCCTCAGCGCCGCGGCCCTGGTCGCCATGGCAGAAGATGCCCTCTGCGCCGCCCGCGGTGAGGGCGGCAACAACGTGCGCGGCTGGGCCTGAGCGCCATTTCCAGCCGTTTCTCGATGAGCTCCCAGACTGACAGCCACTGGCCGCCGCACCGCTTTGCCGTGGCGCCCATGCTGGATTGGACCGATCGCCACTGCCGCTATTTTCACCGGCTGCTGACGCGCAAGGCCCTGCTTTACACCGAGATGGTCACCACCGGCGCTATCCTGCACGGGGATCAGGCGCGGCATCTGGACTTCGACCCCGCCGAGCATCCCATCGCCCTGCAACTGGGCGGCAGTGATCCCGCTGAGCTCGCCCGCTGCGCTCGCATCGCTCAGGACTGGGGCTATGACCAGATCAACCTCAACGTTGGCTGCCCCTCGGACCGGGTGCAGTCGGGCCGTTTTGGCGCCTGCTTGATGCTCGAGCCCAGGGTTGTCGCCGATGGCTTCAAGGCCATGGCCGATGCGGTGGATCTAGAAGTGAGCATCAAGCACCGCATCGGCGTGGATCAGCGTGACAGCTATGCCGAGCTGGTGGATTTTGTCGGCCAGCTCGCCGAGGCCGGCTGTCGCAGCTTCATCGTCCACGCCCGCAAGGCCTGGCTCAAAGGCCTCAGCCCCAAGGAGAACCGCGAGGTGCCGCCGCTGCACTACGACTGGGTCTACCGGCTGAAGCAGGACTTCCCCCAGCTGAATCTGATCATCAACGGCGGCATCAGCGACCTTGCCGCCTGCCAGGCGCATCTGCAACAGGTCGATGGCGTCATGCTCGGCCGTGCCGCCTACCAGGACCCCTGGCTGCTGGCGCGGGTGGACAGTCAGCTGTTTGGCGCAAGCGACCCCCTGCAGCGGCCGGAGCAGGCCATCCAGTCCCTGCTGCCCTATCTACAGCGCCACATCGAGACCGGTGGGCGCTTCAACAATGTGGTCCGCCACGTGCTCGGCCTGTTCAACGGCCAACCCGGCGCCCGCCGCTGGCGCCGCCTGCTCAGCGAGCAGGGCTGCAAACCCGGCGCCCAGGCCGAGCTGCTGCTACAGGCCTTGGCCGAGGTGAAGACGGATTGATCGAGACTTGACCCCGAACCTACCCCGGCTACAGCAACCGAAAACTTCACCCTTCAAACTTCAAACTTTACCCTCGCCTTCAAACTTCGTTGCTTGAACTAGACTTGTGTCTATGGACAGCAAGCACACCGAACCAACCCACACATCTTGGCACAGCCTCAGCCCCGAGCAGGTGCTAGCCCAGCTTGACACCAGCGAGCAAGGCCTGCCCCTGGAGCAGGCCCAGCAGCGGCTGCGCGAGTACGGCCCCAATCTTCTGCCCCAGGCCAGACGGCTGAACAACTGGCAGCGCTTTGGCCTGCAGTTTCACAACATCCTCATCTATGTGCTGCTGGCCGCCGCTGTGGTCACCAGCCTGCTGGGGCATCTGGTGGACGCCGGGGTGATCTTCGGTGTGGTGCTGATCAACGCCCTGATCGGCTTTGTTCAGGAGGGCAAGGCGGAAAAGGCCCTGGATGCGGTGCGGCAGATGCTCTCGCCGCAAGCTGCGGTGCTGCGCGATGGCCACAGACGCATGATCCCGGCGGAGGAACTGGTACCTGGGGACCTGGTGCAGATCCAGTCCGGCGACCGGGTGCCGGCAGACCTGCGCCTGATCCGCCTGCGCGATCTGCGCATCGACGAGGCCATGCTCACCGGCGAGTCGGTGCCCAGCGAGAAGGCCCTGGAAGCGGTGGCCGCCGATGCCGCCCTGGGTGATCGAGCAAACATGGCCTACTCCGGCACCCTGGTCAACTTCGGCCAGGCCACCGGGGTGGTGGTGGCCACCGGTGCGCGCACTGAGATCGGCCACATCAGTGCCCTGCTCGCCGGGGTGCAGACCCTGGAAACCCCCCTGACCCGGCAGATGGCCGGCTTTGCCCGGGTGCTCACTGGCGCCATTCTGCTCATCGCCCTGGCCACCGCCCTGTTCGGCGTCTGGGTGCAGGCATACGCCCCCAGCGAAATGTTTCTCGCTGCCGTGGGGTTGGCGGTAGCGGCTATCCCCGAGGGCCTGCCGGCGATCATCACCATCACCCTGGCCATCGGCGTGCAGCGCATGGCCGGGCGCAACGCCATCATCCGCCGCCTGCCGGCGGTGGAGACCCTGGGCTCGGTGAGCACCATCTGCTCGGACAAGACCGGCACCCTGACGCGCAACGAGATGACGGTGACCGAGGTGGTCAGCAGCTGCCATCGGATTCAGGTCAGCGGCAGTGGCTACGACCCCCACGGCAGCTTCAGCGAGGGCGAGCTGGAGATCGAGGCTGAGGAACTGCCGGCCCTGCGCGATCTGAGCCAGGCCTGCCTGCTGTGCAACGATGCCGCGGTGTTCTTCAAGCAGGAGCAGTGGCAGATCGATGGCGACCCCACCGAGGGTGCGCTGGTGGTGCTGGGAATGAAGGCTGGCCTGGACCCGCACCAGAGCGCCGAGGCCTGGCCGCGCACCGATGTGATCCCCTTTGAAGCCCAGCACCGCTTCATGGCGAGCATGCACCACGACCACGAGGGCCATGGCTTCATCTACCTCAAGGGCGCGCCCGAGGTGATTCTGCCGCGTTGCCAGCAACAACGGGCCGAAACAGGCGATGAGCCGCTGGATCAGGCCTTCTGGCATGCCGAGGTGGAGCGCCTGGCGCGCCAGGGACAGCGCACCCTGGCTCTGGCGCTGAAGACCACCCACGCCGAGCATGCCGCCCTCAGTTTTGATGACGTGGAGCAAGGGCTGGTGCTGCTGGGCCTGGTGGGCATCATCGACCCGCCGCGGGAGGAGGCGATTCGCGCCGTGGCCGACTGCCGCAGCGCCGGCATCCGGGTGAAGATGATCACCGGCGACCACGCCATCACCGCCCAGGCCATAGCCGGGCAGATGGGCATAGGCGATGGCCAGCAGGCCCTGAGCGGGCCGCAGTTGGATCAGCTGGACGATGCCGCCCTGAGCCAGATCGTGCTGGATACCGATGTCTTTGCCCGCGCCAGCCCAGAGCACAAGCTGCGCCTGGTTACCGCCCTGCAGGCCCGGGGTCAGGTCATCGCCATGACCGGTGATGGCGTCAACGACGCCCCGGCGCTGAAGCGCGCCGATGTCGGCGTGGCCATGGGCATCAAGGGCACAGAAGCGGCCAAGGAAGCGGCGGAGATGGTGCTGGCGGACGACAACTTCGCCTCCATCGCCCATGCGGTCGAGGAAGGCCGCACGGTGTATGACAACATCAAGAAATCGATCCTGTTCATCCTGCCCACCAACGGCGGCCAGGCCCTGATCATTCTCCTCGCCATAGCCTTGGGCGAGATGCTGCCGGTCACCGCAACACAGATACTCTGGGTCAACATGGTCACCGCCGTCACCCTGGCGCTGTCGTTGGCGTTCGAGTCCGCCGAGCGCGACATCATGGGACGCGCGCCGCGCAACAGCAGCGAGCCCCTGCTCTCGGGCTACATGCTCTGGCGCATCGGTTTTGTCTCCCTGCTCATGGTCGCGGTCGCCTTCGGCCTGTTCCTCTGGGAACGCGGCCAGGGCGCCAGCATTGAGCTGGCGCGCACCGTGGCGGTCAACACCCTGGTGGTCGCCGAGGCCTTTTACCTGCTCAACAGCCGCTTTTTGCGCGCACCGGCGCTGACGCGCAATGGTCTGTTGGGCAACCCCTGGGTGCTGCTGGCCATCGCCCTGGTGCTGCTGTTCCAGCTGCTGTTCACTTACCTGCCGCTGATGCAGCTGTTTTTCAACACCGTGCCCCTGCAAGCCGAGGCCTGGGGGCGCATCTTCGCCGCCGGACTGGTTTTGTTCCTGCTGGTGGAGCTGGAGAAATGGACACTGAGGAAGTTTGAAGGGTGAAGTTTGAAAGCTGCTGCGACTGTAGCCCGGATGCAGCGAAGCGATGTCCTGAGCCTGTCGAAAGGCGGAATCCGGGAAAGGCACTGCCCAGCGGCAACCCCGGATTCCGCTGCGCTGCATCCAGGCTACTTCCCCCATAATCTTCTCTGCGTCCTCTGCGTCCCATCGATTAGGGACCAAAACCCAACCGCTTCATCTCCCAAGCCATTCTTTGTTACCCTTGGCCTTTGCGATCCCATCCATCGAGAACCCCGCATGAGCCCGATTCGATCCTTTCAGAACAAAACCCCGCAGATCGATCCCAGCGCCTGGATTGACCCCAGCGCGGTGGTGATTGGCGATGTGGTGATAGGCGCCGGCAGCACCGTCTGGCCACTGTGCGTGATCCGTGGCGACATCCACCGCATCCGCATCGGCAGCTACACCAATATCCAGGACGGCTCGGTGCTGCACGTCACCCACGCCAGTGAGCACAATCCCGCCGGGCACCCGTTGGAGATCGGCGATCAAGTCACTGTCGGCCACAACTGCACCCTGCACGGCTGTTGCCTCGAGGGCTTGGCGCTGATCGGCATGGGCAGCACGATACTGGACGGCGCGGTGGTCGAGCCCGAGGTCTATATCGGCGCCAACAGCCTGGTGCCGCCGGGCAAGCGCCTCACCGGCGGCCACCTCTGGCTGGGCTCGCCGGTCAAATGCGCCCGGCCACTGAGCGAGCAGGAGCGCCAGTACCTGCGCTACAGCGCGGAGAACTATCATCGCCTGGCCCTGCTGCATGCCGATCAGCATCCCTGATCTGTGGTATCTTTCCCGCCTGGATGCACTGACCTGATTCAGTTGAGGAGCCCACATGCCGCCCAAACAAAAGAAATCATTCGGTACCGACGACATCTTGCTGGTTCTCTGCAAGTCGGTCACCAAGGTGCTGAGCCAGGCCACTGGCAGCGAGGTCAAGTATTCGCCGGTGGTGCAGCGGATCAGCAAGACCAGTCTCAAGCCCGACATCGGCTGCTTTGTCCTGTTTGATGGGGTTTTCTCCGGACTGGTGATCATGAATTTCGGCGCCGATTCCGCCATGGAGCTTTACCGCAGCTACATGGGCCGCATGGGCATGCCGGAAAACGAGCTGGCCAGTCGGCATACCTCGGATGAGGTGGGCAACACCCTGGGCGAGCTGATGAATCAGGCGGTGGGCGAATTCACCGCCGCGATGGAGTACGAGCTGCAGATTTCGGTCACCCAAAGCCAGCCGAAGATGATCGCAATCAACAAGGAAGTGGTGCTGTCGATCAACACCAATCTGGACAATCCCCAGGCGCGCAAGGTCGCCTTTCTGACTCAGGGTCACCATCCATTTTTCATGGAAATGGCGATGGAGAAAACCACCTTTCTGCGCATCGAAGAGACCAGCAACGGCGAACGCCCCAGCGTCGATGACATCCTCAGCGACGCGCAGAACGCCATGGAGCGCGAGGCCGCCCCGGCCAGCCCCAGCAGTCACGACGAACTACTCGACAGCCTGGGGCTTTAAGCCCTTGCCAGCGCCAAAGTAGCCGAAACCGGTTTCCTGCGCCAGGCTGGCGATGTTCCTTTTGTGCGCGTTTGCCGGGCAATCCATTAGCCTTTTCTGATATTATCCCCGGCACATTCCATCCGCTAAATTCAAACCAGTCATCAAGGGGAAGATCGTGGCCGTAGTCGCACTCAACAAAGACACTTTCGAGCAGGTAATCACCGATAACGATTTCGTCATCATCGATTTCTGGGCGCCTTGGTGTGGCCCCTGCCGCTCCTTTGCGCCGACCTATGAGAAGGTTTCTACTGATTATCCCGATGTGATCTTCGCCAAGATCAACACCGAAGACGAGCAGGAAATCGCCGCCCACTTCAACATCCGCTCCATCCCCACCCTGATGATCTTCCGCGAAAAGGTCATCATCTTCAGCCAGGCCGGCGCCCTGCCCGAGCCCATGCTGCGCGATCTCATCGGCAAGGCCGGTGAGCTGGACATGGCCGAAGTGCATCGCCAGATTGAACAAGAGCAAGCCTAGCCAGCCCCCTGCCGTTTGCGCCGGGGTTGCGGTTGCATTGCTGCCCTGAACGGCAGTTGTCCAGCTGACGGTCATGCAAAGACCCTACTACCCCTGGAATCTGAGTACCCTGCTGTCCGGGCGGCCGACCCTCGGCAGCCTGCTTGATCTCTGCGAGGAGAACTACGTCCTGCTCATGCGCCTGGCGCCTGATCTGGCGCAGCTGCAGCAGCGGCATCTTTCCCGGGGTCGAGACGGCATCGCCTTGCATCTGCAGATTCGCAGCCAGACCCCCTACACCAGCTTGCTGCAGCTGACCTATCGCTTTACCTCGAGCGCTGAGGCGGTGGCCGATCCCGCCGCCCTGCTGCGCGCCTATCACGATGCCCGCCAATTGGAGGTGCTGGAGCTGCGCCAGCAGGTGCTGTCGCTGGACCCGCGCCCCGACCTCTGCTCACTGCAGCGCAAGTGGCGGGTCAACCTGTTTCTCTCCAAGTGGCTGGGCTATTGCTGCCGTCAGCAACACGGCTTCAGCCCAAGCACCCAGCTCGCCGAAGCCGAATCCGAGTGTCTGCTGTGCCCTTAGGCACCGGTTTCTATCGCCACATCCAGGCCTGCAACCACCATCGGCCCGAGGACTTTGTGCCTTTTTGGGTCGCAGATCAGGCGCTGGGGCGGCTGCGGCCCGAATTGGCGCAGCGCCTGCTGGACTGGCCACAGGTGTTTGTGACGGCAGGAGCCGGCATCGGCCTGCACCCGCGCTTGATTGATTATGCCAGCCGCAGCCAGGCGGTGGCGGAGGTGCTGCAATCGCTGGCAGAGAGCGGCGAGCAAGCGCCTCTGCTCGGCGAGCCCTATCCGGTCACCGCCCAGCATCGCCATCAGGCCCTGCTCGAGATTGACCGCAGCGCCGCATCCCTGTTCGGCCTGCAAACCTTCGGCCAGCACCTCAATGGCTATGTCAGGGATGGCAAGGAACTGCTGATGTGGATCGGCCGGCGCGCTGCCGACCGGCACCTGTTTCCCGGCAAGCTCGACCAAATGGTCGCCGGTGGCCTGCCGGCAGGCCTCTCGACAGAGGACAATCTGCGCAAAGAATGCCACGAGGAAGCGGGGATAAAACCCGAGCTTGCCGCCCAGGCCCGGCCGGTGGGTTTGGTCAGTTACAATCTGGACACGAAAAAAGGGTACAAGTACGACATCCTTTACTGCTACGATCTTGCATTACCAAAGGATTTTCATCCGGTTTGCACCGACGGTGAGGTGGCGGAGTTCATCCTCCTGCCCCTGACCGAAGTGGCAGATATCCTGCTAGAGACAGACGACTTCAAACCCAATTGCGCACTGGTCATCATCGATTTCTTCCTGCGCCAGGGTCTGATTGGTCCTGATCATCCGGAATATCTGCGCCTGAACCTGGGATTGCGCCCAGCCATGAGCCCTCTCGCGATGGCCAGCCGCGCCGACACAAACACCTGAATATGAGAGTCATTGTGAAAAAACTTGTTGTATTACCGCTGCTTCTGTTGCTGTTTTCAGTGCAGCTGGCCCAGGCTGCGGTGGATGGCGAAGCCATTGTCGCGGAAAAAGACCTGCAGCCCAGCCGCATGCACCGGCAGACTGCGGTGATTGTCACCCGGGTGGTGGATCGCTACCACTTCCGCAAGGTCGACCTGGATGACCAGATGTCCCAGGAGATCTTCAAGCGCTATCTGGAAACCCTGGACCCCAACAAGAGCTTCTTCAGCGACAAAGATCTGGCGGCATTTGCCGACCAGCGCACCAGCTTTGACAACGCCCTGAAAACCGCTGATCTCGACCCTGCCTTCGCCATCTTTCGGCTCTACCGTCAGCGGGTGGAGCACTGGACCGAATACGCCACCGGCCTGCTCGGCGCGGATCTGGATTTCAGCATCGACGAGGACTACCGCTTTGATCGCAGCAAGGCCCCCTGGGCCAAGGACGATGTGGAACTGGCAGACATTTGGCGCAAGCGGGTGAAGAACGACATCCTCGCCCTGCGCATGCTCGGCAAGTCCGAGGGCGAGATCAAAAAGGAACTGCGCAAGCGCTACGAAAGCCTGCAGCGGCGGATTTTCCAGTTCACCGCCGATGATGTCTTCCAAACCTTCATCAATGCCTACACCCTGTCGCTGGAGCCGCACACCAGCTACATGTCACCTGAGGTATCGGAGAATTTCGACATCAGCATGCGCCTGTCGCTAGAAGGCATAGGTGCGGTGTTGCGCAGCAAGAACGAGTTCACCGAGATCGTCCGCACCGTGCCCGGCGGCCCGGCAGATGAAAGCGGCCAGCTCTCCAAGGGCGATCGCATCATCGGCATCGGCCAGGGCTCCAGCGGCGAAATCGAAAGCGTGGTCGGCTGGCGTCTGCAGGACGTGGTCGACAAGATCCGCGGTCCCAAGGGCACTCAGGTACGCCTGGAGGTGCTGCCCAAGGGCGCGGCCGCCGGACGGCCGCCGAAACTCATCGAACTGGTGCGCAACGACATCAAGCTGGAAGACCAGGCGGCGAAAAAATCCATAGTCCAGGGCCTACCGGGCATGGGCGACAGCAAGATCGGCGTCATCGAGATTCCCGCCTTCTACCGCGATTTCCAGGGCCAGAGCAGCGGTGATAAGGACTTCCGCAGCACCACCCGGGATGTGCGCAGCCTGCTCAACGAACTCAAAACCGCCGGCGTCGAGGGCGTGGTGATCGACCTGCGCAACAACGGTGGCGGCTCCCTCACCGAGGCCACCGAACTGACCGGCCTGTTCATCCCCACCGGCCCGGTGGTGCAGGTGCTGGACTCCAACGGCCATCTGGACATCGAAAAGGACCAGGACCCGGAAGTGGTCTACCGCGGCCCCCTCGCGGTGCTGGTGAACAGCGACAGCGCCTCAGCCTCGGAGATCTTCGCCGGCGCCATCCAGGACTACGGTCGCGGCATCATTATCGGCGAACCCACCTTCGGCAAAGGCACGGTGCAGACCCTGATCAACCTCGGACGCTTCATCCGCAGTGGCGACGAAGATCTCGGCCGGTTGCGCCTGACCATGGCCCAGTTCTATCGCATCAGCGGCAGTAGCACCCAGTTCCGTGGCGTCGAGCCGGACATCCTCTTCCCCAACGCCGGGGGCAACAAGGACCAGGGTGAACGCTCGCTGGAAAACGCCCTCCCCTGGGGCAAGATCGAGCCGGTGCGCAATGTCGAACTGATCAAAAAGCAGGGCATAGAGCAGATTCTGCCGGCCCACCGCGAGCGCATCAAAGACAACCACGGCTTCCAGTTCCTCGATGAAGAACACCGCATCGTCAAGGAATTGCGCGAGCGCGACACCGTCTCCCTGCTGGAGAGCAAGCGCAAAGCCGAGTGGCGCAAGACCGAGGTGGCCCGCCGCGCCAGTGAAAACCGCTTCCGCCGCAGCGTCGGCCTGCCCCTGCTGCCGGACAACCCGGACGAGGAGCACGATGAAGACGACGAAGAAGGCATGAAGGCCATCAGCCAGATCGAACTCAAGGAAGCCGCCGTGCTCCTTGCCGACTACATCCGCTATCAGCAACGCCCCTCGCCCACCACCCGAGCAGCCTCACTGATCGATCTATAACCGGCAAATGACAAATCGGCCAGGCGCTTTCCTAGCCGCCGACCCAGCTTGGGCCGGTCTTGGAAAAGCGCTTGACCTACCCCTGAGGTCCGCTATAATCGCCGCACATTGAGCCAAGCTGGCAGAATCGTTTGATTTCAGCTTGAGCCAAACCAGTTGACTGGCACATTCACCCCATCGTATTTCAGATTTTGGGTGTTCCAAGTCAGCCAAAGACGCCAATACAATTGGCCATCAACCACAAAAAGCGCCCGTAGCTCAGCTGGATAGAGTACCTGGCTACGAACCAGGTGGTCGGAGGTTCGAATCCTTCCGGGCGCGCCAATCAAAACAGGGACTTACGAAAACCGCCGAGAGGCGGTTTTGTCGTTTTGGGGATTTTGGCCGGTTTTGGGGTGACTTTGGGTCGACAGACAGCGATGGTAGGCACTTGCTGATCGTTCTGGGTCGACAGCTTTTAGACCTACTTGGTACACCACCAGCCTGAGAGAGTGTGTAACCCCCAACTGGGGCTGAAAATCTCGCGCATCCTCATCGCGGTTTCAACAAGGTCGAATCAATCGTTCGCACTCGGCCCTAACTCAACCGCAACCCCACCATGGTCAGGTCATCGATCTGGGGATAGTCCCCCTTGTAGAGCGCAAGTTCCTCCATGAGTGCCTTCTGCTGTTCCTGCATGGGCAGGTCCTTGTTCTTTTCCAGAATCGACATGAATCGGCGCTTGCCAAAGGGAAAACCCCGCTCTCCGCCCAGCTGGTCCAGGTAGCCATCGGTAGACAGGTAGAACGCCATGCCCTCGCGCAGTGTGATTTCGTGCTCCTGGAACTGATAATCGCCATCACTGACCCGGTAGCCGACGCTGTGACGGTTGCCCTTGATCATCCGGACCTCAGCGTCCTCGAGATAGAACAGCGGCGTCTCGGCACCGGCGAAGCGCAACAGATTCCTGCGCCTGTCGACATAGATGATGGCGCCATCGAAACCGGCATTGGAGATGGCATCAGGACTCTCCTGCTTGAGCAGGTGCTTCATGCTGCGATTGAAAATCCCCAGGAGTTGTCCCGGTGAGACCAACTCATCGCCATTGACGATGTTGGTTACCATTTGGCGTTCTATGGCCTTGACCAGCATGGTCACGAAGGCACCCGGCACCCCGTGCCCGGTACAGTCGATCACGAAAAGCAGGGATTCATCTGGATGGCGCAGCGGTTCAAACAGATAGATGTCGCCACCGACCACATCCTTGGGCTGCCAAACGGCAAAGTGATCGGCATATTCATTTGCCATGACCTCGGGGTCCGGCAGTAGGGCGGACTGAATCAGCGAAGCGTATTCGATGGAATCGCGGGTCAGCTTGTTCAGTTCCTCGAGCTCCGCGAAGGCCTCCTGCAGCTTGCGTTCGGCCTCTTTGCGCTCGCTGATGTCACGCAACACCCCGACGAACAGCTCACTGCCCGTCAAATCAACCCGTCCGACCGTTACATCGAGAGGGACAATGTTGCCGTTGTGACGCAGGCCCGTGCGCTCGCCAGCCCCCTGGCCGACGACCTTCGCCAGGCCGCCTTGTTGATACCGGATCAGGCATCCATCGTTCTGCGCCGCTTCTTCCGGGGGCATCAACAGGGCAAGACTGCGACCGACGAGCTCCTCGGCAGGATAGCCAAAAAGGGTTTGCATGGCGCGGTTGACGGACTCGATGACGCCATCGCCGGTAATGGTGACGATGCCATCCTCGACGCTGTCCATTACGGCACGCACACGGGCCTCACTAGCAGCCAGTTCCCGGGTGCGCTCCTGCACCATGTGCTCGAGGTTTTTGTTGAACTGCTTGAGTTCCTCTTTCTGGCGTTCGATATCAGCCGTTTTGGCCGAAACCAGTTTTTTCAGCTTGTAGTTGCTATAGGCGATGAAGAGAATGACCGCCAGTATCCCCAGGGCAAACTTCCACAACAACCTGTAATCAAGCCCTTCGGTAACCTTGAGGCCGACCCAACGTTGACGGATGGCATTGCGATCCTTTTCCGGGAAGGCGCGCAATGCCTTGTTGATGATGGACAAGGGTTCTGGCCCGAGACTCTTGCGCAAGGCCGTGTGCAGTTGGCGCTTCTGCTCCAGTCGCAATACGACCTTGAGGTTGTAAAATCCCTGCTGGTTGATCAGGTAACCGACCACTTCAAGGTTGTCAACGAGGGCATCGATCTCGCCCTTGAAAAGCATCTGCAAGCCATTGAGAGTGCCTTTGATCGGCACCAGAATGAGCTCTGGGTGGGCGCGTTGCAGGAACTTGTGTACCGAGGTGCCATCGGACACGCCGACACGCAAGCCGGCCAGCCCGCCAAGGTCACTGATAAAGGACGCATCGCTGCGCATCAGTACGCCATCATTCAGTTCGATGGTCTTGTCAGAAAAATTGAGGAACTGCTCCCGTTCCGGGGTCTTGCTGGCCGCTGCCAGCATGTCGACCTTCCCCTGCCTGGCCAGCTCCACCGAATCCTTCCAGTTCTCGGTGACAACCAGCTCAAACTCCAGCCCGGAGAGCTCACTGATACGGCCAAGGATGTCTGACATCATACCGTCGTAGCGTGCCCCCTCCTTGGAGATGGCCTCGATGGGAAGCCAGTTCGGGTCGACGGCAAAGCGCAGCTTCTTATGGCGCAACAGCCATGCGCGCTCCTTGTCCGTCAGGTCGATAGCGGCCGCGTTCACCTTCATGCTGCTCATCCACTGACTGGAGATGGCTCGCCGATCCGCCTGGGTGATGTTTTTGATGGCAAGGCTGATGATATCCGCCAGCGTTTTTTTGTCCTTGCCTGCAGCCATGTGCACTTGAATGGTGTTGCGGCCGGGCACCATGCTGTTGCTTTCGATGCCTGTAATGAAGTGCTTGTCCATGATGTAGCTGGCCGAGGCATGATCACTGATCATGGCCAGGCACTGCCCAGACTCAACCAGACGCAGCGCCTCCAGGATGGAATCCACCTCGACCAACTGGATCTCCGGCTGCGTCTTTCTCAACCAATCCACCACCTCGTAACCCTTGATGACGGCGACCCGCTTGCCGCGCAAGCTATCAAGGTTCTCGATCTTGGCCTGTCCTGTCTTGCTAAAAAAGAACTCCGCCAACGACAGATAAGGCGAGGAAAAATGAGCGAAGGCCTCCCGATCCTTGCTGTAGTAAATGGCCGGCAGCAGATCCAGCTTACCCTCCTTGAAGCTCGCCAACAGTTCATTCCAGCTTTGTCCGGTATGGATTTCGAAGTTGAGGCCGGTCATCTCGGCAATCAGATCCAGATAGTCTTTGGCCAGACCATCGTATGCACCACTTTCGTTGACGAAATCAAAAGGCGCCCAATCCAATTCACCACCGACGTGAACGATTGGATTGTCGGCTATCCATTGCCGTTGCTGACGCGACAGATCGACCTGCTTTTTGCTGGATTCATACAGAAGCCAGCGTTTGCGAATCGTCTTCATTTCAGCAGCGGTGACGCTAGCCATTGCCTTGTTGATGATGGACTGCAACAGGGGGTAGTCGTTTCGCACCGCGATATGGAGCGGGACATCCGTGATGAATTCATCGTTGATGTCCTGCTTGAAAGCCAGTCCCTCCAGCATCAACTCCATCATGGAGTAGTTCAGGACAGCGCGGTTGTCCACAGTGGCATCCACCTTGCCAAAAGAAACCGCGCGCAAGGCCTCTGCGATATCGGCAACAATGACGCGCTGTAT
>JADGBD010000238.1 GCA_015231665.1 Gammaproteobacteria bacterium | reverse complement strand
GAACAGATTGAAGTGATCCGCCGGTAATCGGGCCTCGCCCAGCAGATCGGTCCAGCTGCTGGCCTCGGTGATTGCGGCCAGCCGCGATCCCCAGCGGGTACAGCTCCAGCTGGACAGTCGGCCCCAGCTGCACACCGACGCCAAGCTGCTGCGGGTCATCCTCACCAACCTGATCGACAACGCCCTCAAGTACGGCGACCCCACCCAGCCCATCCAGGTCCGGCTCAGCGGCGATCAGCCTTGCCAGCTGCGGATCTGCAATCCCCCGGGGCCAGCGGGAGCGCCGGATGCTGAACAGGTGTTTGAGAAATACTACCGCTCCCCCCGGGCTCATGGCCTCACCGGCTCCGGCCAGGGCCTCTACATTGCCCATGCCTTCAGCCAGATGCTGGGTGGTGAGCTGAGCTATCAGCCCGGCGCCGACCTAATCTGTTTTCAATTGCGGATGTAAGCAATTGCAAGTTTTTCCCCTGGCCGCTCTGCTATAACAGGCCGCCATGAAATCCCACTTCAAAATTGCCGTGGTGGAAGACCACCACGATCTGCGCGAGCTGCTGCTTGATCTGTTGCACACAGAGCAGCTGGATGCGGTCGGCTTTGCCTGTGCCGACGACCTCGACGACCACCTGATCAGCAACAACATCGACCTGATTCTGCTCGACATCACCCTGCCCGGCGAGGACGGCTACAGCATCGCCAGCCGGCTGAAACAGGCCCATCCCAACCTCTACATCATCATGGTCAGCGCCCACGATGGCATCAATGCCCGGGTTCAAGGCTACACCAGCGGGGCAGACATCTACCTGACCAAACCCGTTGCCCCCGAGGAACTTCTCGCCGCCGTGCACAGCATAGGCCGCCGCCTCGGCCATGACCGCATCGGCAGCTCACAGCTGCGCCTCAACACCACCCGCCTGGAATTACTTGGCGAATTGGGCCGGATCAACCTCAGCCAGCCCGAAGTCCTGCTGCTCAAGGCCCTGGCCGAAGCCCCGGAAAACGGCCTCAGCTACTGGCGCTGCCTGGAGCTCCTGCAACTGGAGCTGGATGACAAGGGCAAAAACCTGCTGGAAGTCCGCATCCATCGACTGAAAAAGAAACTTCACCAGGTCGGCGCGCCGGTACCGGCAATCAAATCCGTCAGAAAAGAAGCCTACCAACTCTGCATCCGGGTCTGCATCGAGCCCTAACGCACATGGAGCGAGCAGCGCCACCCCGGAACATGAAACAACTCTTGGCTGCTTCGGGACTCGGGACTCGTGAGTTGCCATGGATGTTTCACACTAAGCGTTGTTCATCCCAACCCCGGCCGGACAATTCGATGCCAATACAGCATCCTGGCCCTCATTTCATCGTGCATTCTCTGAATAAGCCATTCCATTGCCGCGAAAATAAAAAAATTTTTTCTCCTACAAACATCATCAGAACCCCAGATTATGAATCAACCTATTGATCTATAATCACTTTCACAAGAATTCATGCTTAGCCAGCAGGTCTGAGCTGTAAGCAATTGTAAGTTTTGCCTTTGTGCGCTGTTGTATATAGCAGTTTTCCTGGCCACTAACCCGACATGAGCGCAATCGGAAAACCCATGATTCACAGTCATCGCATACTTTTTACCGGCCTCTCCGGCCTGCTGCTTCTGCCCTCAGCCCAGGCACAGCCACCGGATGCCGGCGCCCTGCAACAACAGCAGCAGCAACAAACCCAGCGCGAGCGGGAGCGGCGGCTGCCCCAGGCGCAAGCACCGGATGCACCGGCACCTCTGATGCCGACAGCACCGGGCGATGTCCAGGTGGAGGTCAAATCCTTCCGCTTCATCGGCAACAGCCTGCTGACGGACGCACAACTGCAACCGGCGGTAGCCCCCTTCAGCAACCGAGCGCTGGATTTCGCCCAACTTCAGGCTGCCGCCATGGCCGTGGCCCAGGTTTATCGTGCGGCCGGCTGGGTGGTCAACGCCTACCTGCCGGCCCAGGATATAGTCAATGGCCAGGTCAGCATCCAGATTGTCGAGGCCCGCTTCGGCAAGCTCATCGCCGAGGGCGAGATCAGCCGCATGCCCCAGGCACGCGCCCTCGCCCCCTTCACCGCCCGTCAGCAGCCGGGGGACTTCCTCAATAGCCAGAAGCTCGATCGCGCCCTGCTGATTGCCGATGACCTGCCCGGCGTCACCCTCTCCGCCAGCCTGCGCCCCGGTGAACAGGAGCAGGAGACCGACGTGCTGATCAAGCTGGCCGACGAACCCCTGCTGATGGGCGATGCCAGCCTGGACAACCACGGCGCCCGCTCCACCGGCGAGGAGCGCCTCAATCTCAGTACCATCCTCAACAGCCCATTGGGCCTGGGAGATCGGCTGGTGGCCAACTTCACCCATACCCAGGGCAGCGATTACCTGCAATTGCTGTTCAACCTGCCGGTGGGCAACGACGGCTGGCGCCTGGGTGCCAGCGCCAGCATCATGGACTACGACCTCATTACCCCCGAGTTTCGCGCCCTCGATGGCTATGGCCGCTCCAGCACCCTGGGACTGGAATCCCTCTATCCCCTGATCCGCTCCCGCCAGCAGAACCTCTATTTTTACGCCAATCTGGAGCGCAAGGACTTTAGCAATGACGCCAATCAGGCGCGTACCAGCGACTACCGGGTGGACAACCTGGGCCTGAGCCTGTTCGGCAACCACTTCGATAACTTCGGCGGCGGCGGTGCCAACAGCGGCAACCTCAACCTGGTGTTCGGTCGGGTGGACCTGGATGGCTCGCCCAATCAGGCCTTGGATGCCGCCGGTGCCGACACCCAGGGCAGTTTCACCAAGCTGCGCTACCAGTTCAGCCGCCAACAGGCGATCACCCCCGACCTGAGCCTGTTCGGCGCCTGGTCCGGCCAGCAGGCGAGCAAGAACCTGGATTCGGCAGAAAAGTTCTACCTCGGTGGTGCCTATGGGGTGCGGGCTTATCCGGCCAACGAAGGTGCCGGCTCCGAGGCGCAGATGGTCAACCTGGAACTGCGCCAGCAACTACCCAAGGGCTTTAACCTAGCGGCCTTTTACGACTGGGGCCAGGTCACCCAGAATGTGGATGACGCCTTTGCCGGCGCCCCCAACCCCAACCGTTATGAGCTCAAGGGCTACGGCCTCAGCCTGAGCTGGCAAACCCCGCTGGGGCTGAACCTCAATGCCACCTGGGCCCGGCGCGACGGCGACAACCCCAATGCCGACCCCCTCACCGGCAGGGATCAGGATGGCTCGCTGGACCGAGACCGCATCTGGCTCAGCGCCAGCATTCCTTTCTAACCCCTGTAGTTGCGGAGTTACCCCATGAACAAAATCTATCGTCTGATCTGGAACCGTCAACTCAATCTCTGGGTGGTCGCCTCTGAAATTGCCCGAGGTCGCGGCAAGTCCAGCGGCCCGGTGGGCCAGACCCCAAACCCCACCGCGCAACAGCTCGGCAACAGTCGATCCGGCGCCTGGCTGCTGCGGCCCCTGTGTCTGAGCATCGCCCTCTGCCTGCCCGGCAGCCTGCTGGCCGCTCCGCCAGCTAACCAACTACCCACTGGCGGCAACGTGGTCGCCGGCAGCGCCAGCATCAGCCAGTCCACTGCGGTGATGAACATCACCCAATCCAGCCCGCGCGCCGCCATCGACTGGCACAGCTTCAACGTCGGCAGCCAGGCCCAGGTCAATTTCCACCAGCCCTCTGCCAGCAGCGTCACCCTCAACCGGGTGCTCTCCAGCAAACCCAGCCAGATCTTTGGCCAGATCAACGCCAATGGCCAGGTCTTTCTCAGCAACCCCAACGGGGTCTATTTTGCCCCCGGCGCCAGCGTCAACGTCGGCGGTCTGGTAGCCACCACCCATGGCATCAGCAATGAAGACTTCATCGCCGGCAAC
>JADGBD010000237.1 GCA_015231665.1 Gammaproteobacteria bacterium | reverse complement strand
GCCAAGAGATGTTTCATGTTCCGGGGTGTCGCTGGCCGCTCCATGTGCGTTAAGTGTAGCCAATCTTGGCTGAGATAGCCGGGTTCTTGAGCTTTGTCCTGAAGTATCTTTTGACAAGCTGAAAATCTAAATCCCCAGCGCTTTCCAGATCTGATCCACTCGCGCCACCACAGCGGGGTCGCGGGTGATGGGGCGGCCCCATTCGCGGTCGGTTTCGCCGGGCCATTTGTTGGTGGCATCCAGGCCGATCTTGCCGCCCAGGCCAGATACCGGCGAGGCGAAGTCGAGGTAGTCGATGGGGGTGTTGGCCACCAGGGTGGTGTCGCGCACCGGGTCCATGCGCGTGGTCATGGCCCAGATGACGTCGTTCCAGTCGCGGGTGTTGATGTCGTCGTCCACCACGATGACGAACTTGGTGTACATGAACTGACGCAGGAAGGACCAGACGCCGAACATCACCCGCTTGGCATGGCCGGCGTACTGCTTCTTCATCGAGACTATGGCCATGCGGTAGGAGCAGCCTTCCGGTGGCAGATAGAAATCGACGATCTCAGGAAACTGCTTGCACAGGATGGGCACGAACACCTCGTTCAGCGCCACCCCCAGCACGGCGGGCTCATCCGGCGGGCGGCCGGTGTAGGTGGAGTGGTAGATGGGGTCGCGGCGGCTGCTGATGCGGTCGATGGTGAAGACGGAGAAGCGATCGACCTCGTTGTAATAGCCGGTGTGATCGCCAAAGGGCCCTTCATCGGCCAGATCATCGGGGTGCAGATGGCCTTCGAGGACGATCTCGGCGCTGGCCGGCACCTGCAGCTCGTTGCCCAGGCTCTTGCATACCTCGGTGCGGCTGCCGCGCAGCAGACCGGCGAAGGCGTATTCCGACAGGCTATCCGGCACCGGGGTGACGGCGCCGAGGATGGTGGCCGGGTCAGCCCCCAAAGCCACGCTGATGGGAAAGGGCTGGCCGGGGTATTTGCGCTGCCAGTCACGGTAGTCCAAGGCGCCACCACGATGGGCCAGCCAGCGCATGATCACGCGGTTGCGGCCGATCACCTGCATGCGGTAGATGCCCAGGTTCTGCCGGGGTTTGTCCGGCCCGCGGGTGATCACCAGGCCCCAGGTGATCAGCGGTCCGGCATCGCCCGGCCAGCAGGTTTGCACCGGCAGCTGGCCCAGGTCCACCCCATCGCCCTCAACTACCCGCTCCTGGCAGGGGGCATTGCTGCGCTGCTTGGGCGCCATGTCCAGCACCTTTTTGAACATCGGCAGCTTGTCCCAGGCGTCTTTCAGGCCCCTGGGCGGCTCGGGCTCCTTGAGCTGGGCCAGCAGCTTGCCCACCTCACGCAGGGCGCTGACGGATTCCTCGCCCATGCCCAGGGCCACCCGCTGCGGGGTGCCGAACAGGTTGCCCAGCAGGGGCATGGTCGAGCCCTTGACCCGCTCGAACAGCAGCGCCGGGCCGCCGGCGCGCAGGGTGCGGTCGCAGATCTCGGTGACTTCCAGGTAGGGATCGACTTCGAGCGAAATCCGCTTCAGCTCGCCGCGGGCCTCCAGCTGGGCGATGAAGTCCCTCAGGTCGCGGTACTTCATAAGCTGTTATTGAAGCGATAGCGGGAGCGGAAATCGAACAGGGCAAAGCCGGCAATGACGCCGGTGATCAGGGTCAGCACCAGCACCAGATAAATCCACACCGGCAGACTCGGCTCAGTGACTTCGCCATTGGCCGAGGAGGGACTCGCCGCCACCGGCGCAGGCGCTGGCTGGGTAATCACGCGGGTGCTGCTGGTGATGGCCGATGCCGGAATCATCAGGGGCACCTCGCCATTGGGGGGCAGGTTGAGCAGGTTCACCGCCTGCTGCATGATCTCGCGCAGACGGTCGTTCTCCGCTGCCACGGTCTCCTTGACCTCGGCGGTGTGCTTGGCCAGGCGCACCTGACACTGCAGCTGACGGGCCTCCATCGCATCCAGCTGCTGCTCACAGCTGGGGGTATCGCCGGTGCCGGCGGCCGCCCGCTGCTTGATTTTGTCCTCCAGCTCCTTGACCTTGCGATTGGCCGCTGCCAGGGCATCCTTGAGAACATTGTCATCCTCAGCACCATTCACCTGCTGTTGCAGGCTGGCCAATTCCGCGCGGGTTTGCTCCAGCGTCTGCTGCAGGGCCGCCAGCTCACGCCGACTCTCCACCAGCGAGCGCACCGCCGGTTCCTCGTCGCTGAGGTACTGGCGCCCAATCCAGCCTTTGGAGCCGTCGTTCAGCTCCACCTGGACAAAGCCGCCCTTCTCCTCCAGCCGCTTGATCTCCTCACCACTGAGCAAGACCTTGATCGGCTGTCCTTTATTGTCCGGCTCGGGATAAAGACCAACGCGGATGCGGTCAGTGATGAAGGCGGCTTCGACCTGGGCCAAGCCCAGCCACAGGATCAGCAATGTCCAAAAGATGCGTTTCATGGGGCGAATCCTAACACCAGCGGCCAAGACGCGGTAGCCGCGAGCAGGATGGCTTGGACTCTGCGCTGAATTCTTCATCAATCAGCGGACCCCGTGGTTTAATCCGCCGAGATTAATTTAAGGAACCAGCCCATGGCCGACCTCTACCTGTGCGCCGACATCGGCGCCACCAATGCCCGCTTTGCCGCAGTCCGCGCCGATGGCGAACAGCTGCAGGTGGTGCAGCGCATCCAGCTCGCCAGCGCCGCCCATGCCAGCGTGGTCGAACTGCTGCAGGCGGCCCGCAACCAGCTGGCGGGGGAATTCAGCGCCATTGCCCTGGCCCTGCCCGGGCCCGTGATGGGCGGTTGTTGCCGGGTTACCCTGCTGCCCTGGCTCATCTCCGAGGTGGAGATTGAACAGGCCACCGGCCTGCCCTGCCGGCTGCTCAATGATCTGGAAGCCCAGGGCTGGGGCATAGATCAACTGGCCGCCAGCGAGCTGGTCTGCCTCACCCCTGAGCGCACGGGCCAGCCCGGCAACCGCTGCATCATCGCCCCCGGCTCCGACCTGGGCGAGGCCATACTCTATTGGGATGGCCAGCAACACCGCCCCTTCCCCACCGAAGGCGGCCACTGCGATTTCGCCCCCAGCGACGAACTGGAATGGCAGCTGGCGGAGCTGCTGATGGAGCAATACGGTCAGGCCCGCTGGGGTGATCTGCTCTCGGGTCGCGGCATCGTCGCTCTCTATCGGATGCTCGCAGCGGACAGCAGCTGCTGCAAAAGCGGTGAGGATATAGCCGACCTGGCAAATCAGGGCGATAGCGCCGCAGCCGAGGCCATAGCCCGCTTTCTGCGCCTGCTGGGGCGCGAAGCGGCCAACCTCGGGCTCAAATCCATGGCGCTGGATGGGGTCTACATCGCCGGCGGCATAGTCCCCAGCCTGCCACGGCCGCAGGTGCAAAGCCTGGTGCTGGAAGGCTTCGACGCCAAGCCCTCCATGGCCCATCTGCTGCAAACCATCCCCCTGCGGCTGATCTGCTCAGATAACCTCGGCATTCTCGGCTGCGGCCGGTTTCTCCGCCAAAATCCGCGCCGCGACTTGGGTGCATGAGACCAACCCCGCGCCAGGGTAAAGTGGCTGCTGACATATCCCATGCAAAAAGTTGCCAAGGCGGCAAAAAATTGCCTATCATTGTTGCCAGGAGGTGCAACCAATGACCATAGGTGCAGTCAACAACGCCGCCCTGCTGGGCATCAAACGCGGTTTCGATAAAATGAACCGTGATGCGGCTACTATTGCCAGCGCCACCAGCCTCAGCGGCAGCGAAGGCCCAGCCAAGGAAGACGTCACCCGCACCCTCGTCAGCCTGCAGGAAAACAACCACTACTTTCAGGCATCCGCACGCCTCTTCTCGGCGCAAAATCGCATGCTGGGCCGATTGCTTAACGAAACGGCCTGAGCCAACTCCTCTTCGGCTAAGCCC
>JADGBD010000009.1:2892-19828 GCA_015231665.1 Gammaproteobacteria bacterium | reverse complement strand
GAGGGGCGCTATTTGATCTGCAATCGGATGGCGCGCTCTGTGATCGACGGTCAACGAGAGAACTGCTCGGAATGGGTATTCCCGACGACGCACGGTGGCCGCACGGAACGGATCAACAACAGCGGTTGGCGCCGGGCACGAGATCGTGCCGGACTGAATATCCGGCTACATGACCTTCGGCACACTTTCGGGGGTCGGGCAGCAGCGGCAGGGATACCCTGGGATCACCGCAAGGTATTGCTGGGGCATACCCTTGGTGACATCACCGCTCACTATTCGGCACCGGGCCTGCTCCGGCTGCTGGAGGAAGCAGAGAAAATTACCAGGGAGGGTGCAGTTGTGTTGAAGCCCGTCACACAATCGTCACACAGTGGCATTTTCAGGGCTGCGTGATGACGCGCAACCTATTGATTTAATTGGTCGGAGTGAAAGGATTCGAACCTTCGACCCCTGCCTCCCGAAGGCAGTGCTCTACCAGGCTGAGCTACACTCCGAATGCGGGTTTCAGTAAGTCCGGCTTACTGAATAATCTGCCAGTGAAGCCAGGGCTTCACGGTGCGGGCTGGGGGGCAGTTGGCTCAATGCCTGTTTGGCCAGCTCTGCCTCGGCTTGCGCAAGGCGCGCAGTGTACTGGATTGCATCGGTGGATTCAATGATGGCCATGATCTCGTCGATCTGCTCCAGGCCGCCGTTTTCGATGGCGCTGCGGATCAGCTTGGCCTGCTCGGCGCTGCCTTGGGCCATGGCGCGGATCAGCGGCAGGGTGGGTTTGCCTTCGGCCAGGTCGTCGCCGAGGTTTTTGCCCAGGTCTTCGGACTTGGCACTGTAGTCCAAGGCGTCGTCAACCAACTGGAAGGCGATGCCCAGGTGCAGGCCGTAGTCGGCCAGGGCCTGTTCGCCGGCCTTGTCGAGCCCGGCGATGACGCCACCAAGGCGACTGCCGGCTTCAAACAGGACGGCAGTCTTGCGCAGTATGACCTCGCGGTATTGCTGCTCGCTGGTGTCCGGGTTGTTGCAGTTGAGCAGTTGCAGGACCTCGCCCTCGGCGATGCGGTTGGTGGCGGTGGAGAGGATTTGCATCACGCGCATGTTGTCGATGGCGACCATCATTTCGAAGCTGCGCGAGTAGAGGAAGTCGCCGGTGAGCACGCTGGCGGCGTTGCCCCAGACGGCGTTGGCGGTGTCGCGGTTGCGGCGCTTGTCGGAGTTGTCGACGACGTCGTCATGCAGCAGGGTGGCGGTGTGGATGAATTCGATGATGGCGGCCAGGTCGATGTGCTGCTGGCCCTGGTATCCGGCGGCGCGGGCAGCGAGCAGGACGATGAGCGGGCGCAGGCGCTTGCCACCGCTGTGGACTATGTGGCCGCCGATCTGGTTGATCAGCACCACGTCGGAGTGCAGGCGCTGGAGAATCAGCTGGTTGACCGCTTGCATGTCGGCAGCGGCCAGGTCTCGAACGGCAGAGAGTTCCACGGGATGGGGTCAAACCTGTTGTGATTGGCGAGGGCGCAATGCTAAAGGTGCAGGCGGGGAAAATCCAGCGCTGGGGCCTAGCGCTCAGGAAAAGATCTTGCGCAGGCTGCTGATGGGATGACGCAGTAGTTGGAAGCGGCGCTTTTGCCGCACCACCTTGAGCTCTATCAGAGTGAGCAGATAGACAATCTCCCGGCTTTCCAACTGCAGTTCGTCGAAGAGCTCGCCGGCGAGGCGGTCCTGCTTTTGGCTGATGGCATCGGCTACCTGCTGCGCCAGGTCGTGGAAATTACGGTGCAGCTCTTCCAAGCGAAGGATTTCCGGGGTCTGTTTGTATTTGACCATGCCCTCGGTGTAGAGCCAGACGCCCAGCATGCAGTTGTGATGGCTGACGATCTTGATATGCCGCCGATTGCGCCGCAGGGTCTCCTCCAGCTTGAGTTCCCATTCCAGATGAACGATGCGGGCATGATTGATGTCGAGGAGCATGGGATCTCAGCGCTGGTAATGGAGAAAGCTGTAAGGGCAAGGATTCTTGGCGTCAGCGGGATGATCTTCCTGACTGATCAGGCGCCAGCCCTGGTCCTCGAAAGGGGGAAAAAAGGCATCGCCGTCTACCCGCAGCTGCACCCGGGTGAGGTAGAGCTGGCTGGCCAGCGGCAGGGCCTGGGCATAGATTTCAGCCCCGCCGATGACCATGATCTCCGCCGCCTCAGCAGCCAGCACCAACCCGGCCTCCAGGCTGCTGACCACCTCCGCACCCGCGGCATGATAATCGGGATTGCGACTGATGAGGATGTGCCGGCGCTGGGGTAGCAGCCCGGGCAGGGATTCCCAGGTCTTGCGACCCATCAGCAGGGGCTTGTGCAGGGTCAGGCGTTTGAAATGGGCCAGGTCCGCGGGCAGATGCCAGGGCAGGCGGTTGTTGCGGCCGATGACGCGGTCATCGGCCATGGCGGCAATCAGGCTAAGGTTGGCATGGGCAGAAATCATCCGCCCATGATAACTGCCCGGCCCGAGACTAGGCCACCGCCGTCTTGCTGTGCTTGCGCAATTCGCTGTACGACTCGCCGACATTGAGCATCGGCTGGCTTTCCGCCAGACCGGCCTCGGCGAGGTAGGCATAGGCCTTGCGCGCCACTTCCATCGACAGGCGATGGGGCCGACCGGTCATGCTGGCGGTGATGCTGCTGATGTCCGGGCGGAACTCGTTTTTCGGCGCCAGGCTGAGGCCGCGATACTGCATCTTGCTGCCGCCGATTATGCCCAACTGGTAGATCAGGTTGGGGCTGAGGATCAGGTCCCGCAGGGTCAGGGTCTCCACCTTGGGATAGCGCTCCGCCAGCTTGGCGAACATGTGGTTGATGGCACCAAGGGCCAGCACCTGCTGGTAGATGCGGCGCTCCTCTGCGTCTGCCAGGGCGCGAATCTTCTGATGCACCTGACGGAAGCCGCGGGTCTTGCTGCCCATGAAGCGCAGGAGGAAGGCCGGATCGCCCACGGCATCGAACTCCTGCTCGAGATAATGGGCCATGACCTCAGACCCCATTTCCGCCAGACCCTTGTCGATGGAGAAGACCGGGTCGGTCACCACCAGCAGCGTGGGGCATTGAAAGGTGCGGATCACCGCCTCGGCCATCAGCAGGCCATGGGCCTCGTGCACCAGCACCTGGTCCAGGTTGGCATTCTGGGCATTGAGCCGATTGCTCGTCTTGCTCAGCAGGTCGTTCTCATCCAGTGAGGCCAGCTGGGCCAGCAGCAGCTCCATGGGGTGCTTGCCGAAGCTTTCCTTGAGATAGTCGAAGGGCACGTTCCAGCGGCCATCGGCCTCGATCATCTGCGGCTCCAGCCGGGTCAGTGGGTTGTTGAAGAAGGGCATGCCCTGCTCCACCCGGATCAGATTGCTCGCCAGCCAGCCGGCACCGCTGCCGTGGGCACCGATCATCAGGCGCAGACGATGCTTTTTCAGCTTGAGATTTTCCACCTTGCCGTAGCGGTTTTGCATACGTAGCTGCCAGGCCCCCATCTTGACGAAGCGGGAGGTTTTTTCCAGGGCCGAGCGAAGCCCGGTGCTGGCGCTGAAGTGAGTATCTTCGTTGTGGAATGACATGGCCGTTCTCCCTTGGGTTTTCTCTTGTCCTTAATCCTAGTGTAGCCCTGCCCCGAGAAATGTGCGCCGCGTCGCAGTTAAGGCGGGCTTGCTTGGCAATGCCGCAAAGAAGTATCGAGAAGGGCCAACTGCGTCACAGTTTGGCCGAGACAGGTGCCGCTGGCCGGCGTCCAGCTGCCGGCCAGCGGACGTGCCACCGGTCGGCTGGCAGTCAGTCCTGCTGATGCAGCTGGAAGGAGTCGGAAAGGCTGTCTTCCATCATTGCGCAGCTTTCGGAGAAGTCGCGCAGGCCTTGCAGATCAAGGATGCGGATATGGTTGCCCTTGACCCGAATCAGGTCCTCGGCGCAGAGCTGCTTGATGATGCGGGAGAAGGTCTCCGGCTTGACCGCCAGGCGCGAGGCCAGCACCAGCTTGGGGATGTCCAGCTCATATTCCAGGCCGTCGACGGGTATCCGTGTCAGCAGGTAGCCGGCGATACGGCAGGCGGCGTTGTGCAGGGTGAGTTTGTCGATCTCATTGACCAGGGCATGCAGACGCACGCTCAGATCCGCCAGCAGGGTCAGGCAGCTTTGCGGCGATTCCGCCAGCACGGCGTAATAATTCACCGAGTTGACCCGCAGCAGGCGGGATTTCTTCAGAGCCTGAGCGGCCACCGGGTAGATCGGCACGCGCTTGAACATCAGCGCCTCAGCAAAGGTGCTGCCGGGGGTGGTGACCTCGAGAATCTTCTCATCGCCCTCGGGCGAGAGCCGGCTGAGCTTGACCTGGCCTTCGATCAGGTAATAGAAGGCATCGGCCGGGTCGCCCTGCTCGAACAGATGCTCGCCCTTGGCCAGTTCCTGAATGCTCGCGCCCAGGCTGGCCCGGCGCAGCAAATCCGGGCTGAGGGATTTGAACAGGCGGTGATTGTGGAGGATATGCTCAAGTTCGACACTGTGGCTCATGGCAGGCTGAATCCGTAGGCTTCCTGGAAACGGGAGGCAAATTCATCCGGAGTGAACCTGTGATTCTGGGTGCCCTTGCGCTCGATCTTGATCGCACCCATGAGGCCTGCGATGCGCCCGGTCAAAGCCCAGTCAAGTTCGTGCATGATGCCGTAAATCAGCCCGGCACGATAGGCATCGCCACAACCGGTGGGATCCTCCAGGGCGCTCACCGGCGCGGGGGGAATCTCAAAGCAATCGTCCTTGGTGTAAATGCGTGAGCCCTCGCCGCCGAGGGTGACGATCACCGCCTTGGCATGCTGCGCCAGCTGCTCCGGCGACTTGCCGGTGCGCTCCTGCATCAGCTTGGCCTCGTAATCGTTGAACGCCAGATAGCTGGCCAGATCGGCAAAGTGGTTGAGCTCCTCGCCATTGAACAGGGGCATGCCCTGACCCGGATCGAAGATGAAGGGGATTCCCGCAGCGGCGAACTGCTCGGCGTGGTCGAGCATGCCCTGGCGACCATCGGGCGAAACCATGCCAAGGGTGACGCCGCTGGCCTGATCTACCCGGTTCTGGTGGGATTCGTTCATCGCCCCCGGATGGAAGGCGGTGATCTGGTTGTCGTCCTGATCGGTGGTGATATAGGCCTGGGCGGTGTAACTCTCCGGGATCACGCGGATGTGCTCGCAATCCACCCCCTGCAACTGCAGCCACTCGGCGTAGCTGGCAAAGTCCTCACCCACAGTGCCCATGGGCTTGCCCTGGCCACCCAGGAGCTTGAGGTTATAGGCGATGTTGCCGGCGCAGCCGCCAAACTCGCGGCGCAACTCGGGCACAAGGAAAGAGACGTTAAGAATATGCACCTGCTCGGGCAGGATGTGGTTCTTGAAACGGTCGTGGAACACCATGATGGTGTCAAAGGCAAAGGAACCACAGATCAGTGCCGACATGACTAACTCCTTAATAAAAAAGTAATTTCAAGGGACGCAGAGGGCGCAAACGACTGCAGGGATGCAGGAGGTAGGACGAAGCAGGAAGCCCGAGTCGAGAAGCGCAGAGGACGCAGAGTGTAACAGTGCGGCAATGCTGCATCACCCCGGACGCTAAAAAGACCAGCCAACACCGCTATTCAGACCATGGCTTGGACCGAGCCTTTATCCCTCTGCGCTCTCTGCGCTACTTGGCGTTCTCTGCGTCCCAGGACCCTCTCACTAGGGCCGCCAGGCCAGGTCCAGCTCGCGGGCGGCGCGCACGTCATCGAGGCGGCGCACTGGCAGGCTGTGGGGTGCGGTCTTGACCTGCTCGGGGTTGTCGCGGGCCTCGTCGCGGATCTTGATCAGGGCGCTGATGAAACGGTCCAGCTCCTCCTGGCTCTCGGTCTCGGTGGGCTCAATCAGCAAGCACTCGGCCACCAGCAGGGGGAAATAGGTGGTGGGCGCGTGCACGCCGTAATCCAGCAGGCGCTTGGCGAAGTCCATCGCCGTTACCCCCAGCTGCTTGGCCTCTTTTTTCAGGCTGATGATGAACTCATGGGTGGCGCGGCGCTCGGGATAGGGTGCATCAAAGCCCACGGCCTGCAGGCGCTTGAGCATGTAGTTGGCGTTCAAAGTAGCGTAATCCGCCACCCGGCTCATGCCCTCGGCGCCGAGCATGCGGGCATACACATAGGCCCGCAGCAGTATGCCGACGTTGCCGGCGAAGGCCGATAGCCGACCTATGCTCTGCGGGCGCTCGGCCTCCTCCAGCCAGCGATAGCTGCTGCCGTCAAAGACCACCAAGGGCACCGGTAGAAAGGGTTCGAGACGGGCGCTGACCCCCACCGGCCCGGCCCCCGGACCACCACCGCCATGGGGGGTGGAGAAGGTCTTGTGCAGGTTCAGGTGAATCACGTCAAAGCCCATATCCCCCGGGCGCACCTTGCCGAGGATGGCATTGAGGTTGGCGCCGTCGTAATACAGCAAACCACCGGCCTGATGCACCAGATCGGCAATGGCGCGGATGTTGCGCTCGAACACCCCCAGGGTGGAAGGGTTGGTGAGCATGATCCCAGCAGTCTGCGGCCCCAGCACCTGTTTCAGCGCTTCCAGGTCCACATCGCCATTGGCGCCGGTGGGAATCTCGCGCACCTGATAGCCGCACATCACCGCCGAGGCCGGGTTGGTGCCGTGGGCAGCATCGGGCACCAGGATCTCCCGCCGCGCGCTATCGCCACGGGACTCGTGATAGGCGCGGATCATGGCCACGCCGGCGAACTCGCCCTGTGAGCCCGCCGCTGGGGTCAGGGACACCGCCTGCATGCCGGTGACCGCCTTGAGCATCTCCTGCAGATCAAACAGACAGGCCAGCAACCCCTGACTGTGGCTGTCAGGCGCATAGGGGTGGCGATCCACCAACCCCGGCAGCATGGCCAGGCTGTTACTGCCACGGGGGTTGTACTTCATGGTGCAGGAGCCCAGGGGATAGAACTGGGTATCGATGGAAAAGTTCTTCTGCGACAAGCGGGTGTAGTGGCGCACCGCCTGCATCTCCGACACCTGCGGCAAGGCCGCCGGCTGAAGCCTGCGCAAATGGGCCGGAATGGCAGAGACATCAGCGGCCACAGCAGGGGCCTGAGCAAAGGCCCGCCGACCGGGCTTGGAGTGATCAAAAATCAGCATGATGGGCTTCCGTGGGGTCGGTTTTTAGTTTGGATTAAACAGTCCGCAAATAAACGCAAAAGACGCAAATTTAAGAATGTAGCCTGGATGCAGCGCAGCGAAATCCAGGGTGGCTGATCTGGATTCACCGTCACCCTACGGCTGGACTTCAGCAATCTGCTGAGAGCCAATGTCGCGAGCATGATGGAGCACGCGCAACAATAAAATGCCCTCATCCTCGACTTCGTAAAACAGGATATAGGGCGTGGATGTCGGCCAACTTCTGACACCCTTTGCAAGCTCCGGACGCAGCCGTCCCATTTGCGGCTGTGTCGCCAGAATCTGCGATTCCCTATCTATGGCCTCCAACAGCCCATCTGCTGCCTGTGGATTTTCCTCGGCGATAAACAGCCATGCCTCCAGGAGATCCCGCTTGGCCGATGCCGTTAGGCGCACCCCTGTCATTGGGCAGATGCCGAACGCCCAAGTCTTTCTCTGCCAAGGCGTTTAATTCCCGCCATATCCAATGGTTCAATCCGGCCTGATTCTTTATCCGCTATCCCCTGCGCAACATCCGCACGCAGTTGTGCCAAGGTGCTTTGCTGTAGGCTTTGGTAGGCTTCGAACAGCCGCAATGCCTCGCGAATCACTTCACTGGCGGAACCGTAGAGGCCCGAGGCCACATGCTCGCGAACGCGTGATTCCAGTTCGGGTGGTAGGGATACGTTCAACGACATGGTCTCACCTCTCAATGTCATTTCTTCAAAAAGTCCGCCAATCTAACAATCTAGCCCAGATGGAACGTAGTTGAATCTAGGCTACAGTCTTAAATTTGCGTCTTTTGCGTTCATTGGCGGACTCAAACATCACATCTTCGGCCGCACCGGGCAAGGGGCTCGGGCGTTGATGATGCGGTCGAGCTTTTGCTGGTATTGCTGCATTTCATCGACGCTGCGCTTTTCCGTGGCGCAGACCAGCAGGGCGTTGCCCAGCTCAGGGTAGTCGCGGCTGAGGTCGTAGCCGCCGAGTACATTGTGCGCCGCCAGGGCGCGCAGCACTTCGCCAGCGGGCAGGGGCAAGCGCAGAGCCTGCTCGTGAAACTGCGCACCGCTGAACAGGGGTTCGACACCCTGGATTTGGCACAGCAGCTGGCCCAGCTGCTGGGTATTGGCGTGGCAGGCGGCGGCAGTGTTCGCCAAGCCGTCAAAGCCGAGCAAGCTCAGGTGAATGGTGGCGGCGGTGACCATCAGGCCCTGGTTGGTGCAGATGTTGGAGGTAGCCTTGGAGCGGCGGATGTGCTGCTCGCGCGCCTGCAGGGTGAGGCTGAAGCCGGGGTTGCCGTCGAGATCCAGGGTGCGACCGACGATGCGCCCCGGCATCTGCCGCACATGGCGCTCGCGGCTGGTGAGAAAACCGAAATAGGGCCCGCCGGAGCTGAGCGGTATGCCCAGGGGCTGACCCTCGCCGCAGCAGATATCCACCCCCTCGGCGCCCCAGTCTCCCGGCGGCTTGAGCAGCGCCAGTGACAGCGGATTGACCACGCCAATGCTGATGGCCTGCTGCGCCAGGGCCCAGTCCGCCAGCTCATCCACTTCTTCAAGCACGCCAAAGAAATTCGGCTGGGCAATGACCAGCGCAGCAATATCCTCACCGGCGTAAGGCGCCAGCGCGGCCGGATCGGTGCGACCTGTGGCCGGATCGAAGGGCAGTTCAATCAGTTCAACGCCCTGCTGGCGGACTATGCTGGCGACAGTGCGGCGATAGGCCGGATGCAGGCTGCGCGGCAACAGCACCCGCCGCGATTTGGACTTGCGATTGAGCCGCAGCGCCATGAGGATGGCCTCGGCCAGGGCGGAGGCGCCGTCGTAGAGGGAGGCGTTGGACACCTCCATCGCGGTCAGGGCGGTCATCATCGATTGGAATTCGTACAGCAGCTGCAGGGTGCCCTGGCTGGCCTCGGCCTGATAGGGGGTGTAGGCGCTGTAAAACTCGCCGCGGCTGGCCAGCTGCCAGACCGCCGCGGGGATGTGATGATCGTAGGCTCCGGCGCCGATGAACAGCAGGCCACCGGCATCGGCGCGGGCCTGCTGCTGCATCAGCCGGCCGATTTCCATCTCGCTCAGGCCTGGGCCTATCTGCGCCAGCTCGCCACAACGCAGCTCGGCAGGGATCTCATCGAACAGCTGGTCGATGCGCTCGACGCCGATGACGCCAAGCATGGCCGCAACCTCGGCCTCGGTGTGGGGAATGAAGGGCATCTAACGATCCTGGATTATGAATCGGGACTCGGGAGGCTTCGCCTCCCTCTATCTAACAACTGGCAGCTGGCAGCTGACAGCTCCTAATGCACCTCTTCGTCCACCAGCTCTTGGTAGGCATCGGCATCCAGCAGCTCTTCCAGCTGCGCCGGGTCGGCCATGCGCAGGCGGAAGATCCAGCCATCGGCAAAGGCGGATTCGTTGATCGTCTCCGGCGCATCGGCCAGGGCCTCGTTGACCGCAATCACCTCGCCGCCAACCGGGCTGTAGATGTCCGAGGCGGCCTTGACCGACTCCACCACGGCGCACTCTTTGCCGGCCTCCAGCTGACTGCCCAGCTCGGGCAGTTCGATATACACCAGATCCCCCAGCTGAGCCTGGGCGTGGTCGGTAATGCCGACGGTGGCAGTGCCATCGCCCTCGTTGCGAATCCACTCGTGGGAGCTGGCGTATCTCAGATCATTAGGCAGTTCGTTCATGCGGATGTCCTGGATGGTTGAATGGGTTGTTTCGATGAAATCTTTGGAGCACAGGGCACTCAACTCCTCAACTAGATCTCTGCGTTCTCTGCGCTCCTTAGCGTCCTCTGCGTCCTATTATGTGTGCGAAACCTAGATCAAAAATCAAACATCGCCTTGCCGTTGCGCACAAAGGGCAGCTTGACCCGGCGCACGGGCAGGCGTTTGCCGCGCAGCTCCACCTGCAGGTCTTCGCCGGCATCGGCGCTGACCCGGGCCATGGCGATGGAGCGCTGCAGGCTGGGGGAGAAGCCGCCGGAGGTGATCTCACCTACCACCCGCTCGCCGGCGAACAGGGCCATGCTCTGGCGCAATACACCTTTATCCTCCAGCAGCAGGCCGGTGAAATGGCGCCGCTCGGTGTTGTCAGCAATCCGCTGCAAGGCCTCGCGGCCGATGAAGTCGCGCCCCTCCGGCTCCCAGGCGACGGTCCAGGCCAGGCCGCATTCCAGCGGGCTGATGGTCTCATCCATGTCGTTGCCGTAGAGGTTCATCCCCGCTTCCAGGCGCAGGCTGTCGCGCGCTCCCAGGCCGCAGGGGCTGACCCCTGCCTTGATCAAGCGCTCCCACAGGCCCACGACTTGGGACTGGGGCAAGATGATCTCAAAACCATCCTCTCCGGTATAGCCGGTTCGGGCGATGAACCAATCCCCATGGCCGAGGCCGTGAAAGGGCTCAAGCCCAGCGGCCTCGCGCAAGCCGGGCGGCAGCAGAGGCAAGGTCTTGGCACGGGCATTGGGCCCCTGCACCGCGATCATCGCCAGCTCCCGCCGCGCCACCAGCTCCAGCCGGTAGCCATCGGACTGGCGGGTCATCCAGCTCAGGTCCTTGTCGGCAGTGGCGGCATTGACCACCATCCGGTACTGATTTTTGGCAACAAAATAGCAAATCAGGTCATCCAGAACTCCCCCATCGGGACGCAACATGCAGCTGTAGAGCGCCTTGCCCGGTTTTTTCAGACGCGCCACATCATTCGCCAGCAGGCTTTGCAGGAACAGCAGGGCATCGCTGCCGCTGAGATCCAGCACGCGCATGTGGGAGACATCGAACAGGCCGGCGTCGGTGCGCACCACCTGATGCTCGCTGACCTGGGAGCCGTAGTGCAGCGGCATCTCCCAGCCGCCAAAGGGCACCATGCGAGCGCCAAGGCCGAGGTGGCTGGAATGGAGCGGGGTTTTTTGGGTCATCTCGATGGGGCCATCCGGTTGCGGGTCGGCGGATAGTTTAGCGCGAAATTGATCTGGGGGGTCAGCCCCTGGTGGCCGACCCAGCACCCTCGATTACTCTCGCTTTCTCACGCCGACAGATGGCTCCCACAGATGGCGCCAACAACAGGTGACCTCTGCAGCAGACTGGGTTAAGCTCCGCCTGTTACCGAACTTAATGAGCATCCATGAGCCGAGAAAAACCCATTATCGCTGCCCTGCAACTGGCCAGCGGACCCCAGGTGGAAGCCAATCTGCTGCAGGTGGAACGCCTGCTGGCGGAGGCCGCCGCGCAAGGCGCACGCCTGGCGGTACTGCCAGAAACCTTCGCCTTCATGGGGCGCAAGGACGATGAGCAATTCGATGTCGCCGAGACCGAGTGCAATGGCCCGATTCAGGGTTTTCTTGCCGACATGGCCCGGCGTCACGGCATCTGGCTGGTGGGCGGCACCCTGCCCCTGCGCTCCGCGCACAGCGAGCGCCTGCGCGCCGCCTGCCTGATCTTCAACGACAAGGGCGAGCGGGTGGGCCGCTACGACAAGATCCACCTGTTCGACGCCGAACTCTTCGGCGACGAGGTCTATCAGGAATCCCGGGTGTTCGAGCCGGGCGACCAGCCCCTGTGGCTGGACACACCCTTCGGCCGGATGGGCGTGGCAGTGTGCTACGACCTGCGCTTTCCCGAGCTGTTTCGCCGCCTGATGTCGCCCGCGTGCGACTTCTTCGCCCTGCCGGCGGCCTTCACCGAGATCACCGGCAAGGCCCACTGGCAGGTGCTGCTGCGGGCGCGGGCGATCGAGAACCTCAGCTATCTGGCCGCCGCCGCCCAGGGCGGCTATCACAAGAGCGGCCGCCAGACCCACGGCCACAGCATGATCGTCGATCCCTGGGGCAAGGTGCTGGGCGAGGCCGAAACCAGCCCCGGCTTGGTTCTGGCTGCGTTGGATCTCGACTACCTGCAGGCCACGCGCAAACAGTTGCCGGCGCTGAACAACCGTTGTCGGCAGGGGTAGCGGTCAGTGGCCAGCCATCAGCAGTTGTAGCCCGGATGCAGCGTAGCGGAATCCGGGGAGGCCAAACCCTGCGGCAATCCCGGATTCTCCGCACATCATCCGGGCTACAGTACTAAACAACCGCTGAGGGCAAGGGTAGCTGCAAGCCTTCAGCAGCCAGCAGTAAAAATTTAGGATGCGGAGATCGCTGAGTTAAACATTGCGTGAAAAACACAAATCAAACTCTGCGTGCTCTGCGCTTCTCCGCGTCCTCTGCGTCCTTATACTTACCGAATTCTCCACTTTGACGGAAACCCATGACCACTGATCTCATCTCCCAAGCCCAGACCGCCATTCTTGAGCCGACCGGGCTGCAGTTGCACCACCTCGACGCTGCCCTCAGCCGCCTGTGCCGGCCCGGGGTCGATCTGGCCGATCTTTACTTCCAGCACGCCAAGCTGGAGTCCTGGGTGCTGGAGGACGGCATCATCAAAGAGGGCAATTTCAGCATCGAGCAGGGCGTTGGCCTGCGCGCGGTGAGCGGTGAGCGCACCGGCTTTGCCTACTCCGACGAGCTCAGCCCGGCGGCGCTGATGCAGGCCGCCTCGGCCGCCGCCGGTATTGTCCGCGATGGCGCCGAGGGCCAGATCGCCATCGCCCGGCAGCAGCCGGTGCGCGCCCTCTACCCGGCCCTGGACCCGCTGGCCAGCCTCAGCCGGGAGGACAAGATCGCCCTGCTGCAGCGGGTGGATCAAGCCGCCCGCGCCCAGGACCCGCGGGTGGAACAGGTCATCGCCAGCCTGGTGGCGGTGCTGGATACGGTGCTGATCCTCGACGATCAGGGCCGCCTCAGCGCCGATGTGCGGCCCATGGTGCGGATGAATGTCAGCGTCATCGCCGAGCACCAGGGCCGGCGCGAGCAAGGCAGCTGCGGTGGCGGTGGCCGCGCCGATCTGAACCTATTGCTGGCCGATGACTTCTGGCTGCAGCTGAGCCAGAAGGCGGTGCATCAGGCCCTGGTCAACCTGGATGCGGTGGACGCTCCCGCCGGCAGCATGACCGTGGTCCTCGCCCCCGGCTGGCCCGGCGTGCTGCTGCACGAGGCGGTAGGCCACGGCCTGGAGGGTGACTTCAACCGCAAGGGCACCTCCGCCTTCAGCGGCCGCATCGGCCAGAAGGTCGCCTCCGAGCTCTGCACCGTGGTGGACAACGGCGCCCTGCCCGGCCGCCGTGGCTCCCTCAGCCTGGACGACGAGGGCACCGAGACCCAGCGCACGGTATTGATCGAAAAGGGCGTGCTCAAGGGCTACCTGCAGGACCGGCACAACGCCAAGCTGATGGGCGTGGCACCCACCGGCAACGGCCGGCGCGAGTCCTACGCCCACCTGCCCATGCCGCGGATGACCAACACCTACATGGAGCCGGGACAGGACGACCCCGAAGAAATCATCGCCTCGGTGCAAAAAGGCCTTTATGCGGTCAACTTCGGTGGCGGTCAGGTGGACATCACCTCAGGCAAGTTCGTCTTCTCCGCCAACGAGGCCTATCTGATCGAAAACGGCAAGCTCGGCGCGGCGGTCAAGGGCGCGACCCTGATCGGCAACGGCCCCGAGGTAATGACCCGCATCAGCCGGGTCGGCAATGACCTGCAGCTGGACATGGGGGTTGGCGTCTGCGGCAAGGACGGCCAAAGCGTGCCGGTGGGGGTCGGCCAGCCGACCCTGCGCATCGAACAGCTCACCGTGGGAGGCACCCATGCCTAAGTCAGCCGCCAGCCACGCAATCAGCAACGACATCAGCACCGACATTAGCATGACGGAACAACAGGCGCGGATACAGCAGATCGTCGAGGACCTGCTCAAGATCGCCAAGGACATGGGCGCCAGCGCCGCCGAGGCCGGCGCCAGCCAGGATGCCGGTCTGGCGGTCAATGTCCGACTAGGTGAGCTGGAGACCGTCGAGCACACCCGCGACAACTCGCTGGGCATCAGCGTCTATTTCGGTCAGCGCAAGGGCTCCGCCAGCACCTCCGACTTCAGTCCCCAGGCCATCCGCGAGACGGTGCGCGCTGCCTGCGACATCGCCCGCTTCACCACCGAAGACCCCTACGCCGGTCTGGCCGAGGCCGAGCTGATGGCCCGCCAGCCGCCGGACCTGGACCTCTACCACCCCTGGAGCCTGGATGTGGCCCAGGCCAGCGCCCTCTGCCTGGAGTGCGAGGACGCCGCCCGCGGCCATGATTCGCGCATCAGCAACTCCGAAGGGGCCAGCCTCAACAGCGGCAGCGGCGTCCATATCTACGGCAACAGCCACGGCTTCATCGGCGGCTATCCCTTCTCCCGCCACTCCCTGAGCTGCGCGGTGGTGGCCGAGGACGAGTCAGGCATGCAGCGGGACTATTGGTACAGCGTCGATCGCCAGGGCCAGGGCCTGGACAGCCCGCGCCAGATCGGCATCACCGCTGCCGAGCGCACCCTCGCCCGCCTCGGCGCGCGCAGCCTGAGTACCCGCCAGGCGCCGGTGATCTTCCGCGCCGAGGTGGCCAGCGGCCTGCTGCGCAGCCTGACCGGCGCCATCAGCGGCGGCGCCCTCTACCGCAAAGCCAGCTTTCTGCTCGATCATCTCGGCCGCCCCATCTTCCCCGAGTTCGTCCAGATCGAGGAAGACCCCTTGCAGCCACGCGGGCTGGGCAGCGCCCCCTTCGACAACGAGGGCGTGGCCACCCGCGCCAAGGCCCTGGTGGAGGGCGGCGTGCTGCAAAGCTACGTGCTCGACAGCTACGCCGCACGCAAGCTGGGCATGCAGACCACCGCCAATGCCGGCGGTGTGCACAATCTTGCCATTAAAAGCGGCGAGCTGGACCTGGCCGGGCTGATGCGCGAAATGGGCACCGGCCTGCTGGTCACCGAAATGATGGGCCAGGGCGTCAACCGGGTCACCGGCGACTACTCCCGAGGGGCAGCCGGGTTCTGGGTGGAAAACGGCGAGATCGCCCATCCGGTGGAAGAAATCACCATCGCCGGCAACCTCCGCGACATGTACCTCAATCTGATTGCCGTAGGCTCGGACAACCAACTCCCCGGCAGCACCCGCACCGGCTCCTGGCTCATCGGCCAGATGACCATCGCCGGGGAGTGAAAGTCCTGGACTTATGGCTCTTGGAGCCTTAGCGAATCAGCCTTGGTCGGTGCCTATCACCCTGGGAGCTCCGAGCGCCTGCTCGGTCCTCCCTGCCTGATGGATTTCAGATCAAAATTTACCACCAATCCCAGGTCAGCTTGAGCTGGACCTGGGATTTCGCCGGCCTCTGCGTCATTTTTCCCCATGCCCTTGGCTTTCTGCCTGTCATAAAAGCCATCCGAGCCCAGTTTTGTGCGCTCAGTTGTTACAGCTAAATTACAGCAATGTTTCTGATTGATATTTATCAGGTTTTTTCTTCACCGCCCAATCGAACCCGCTTTCCCGGCTAAGCCGTTGGCATGCGGTGAATTTTCTTTCAGCAAGCCGGCTTCAGGGCAACCAGTTTGTTGTGTTTTTGATACGCTTTCTTTGTTACTGTTTTTTTACATTTATAAAACATACACTTAGCTGTTGCAAAAAAGAAAATCATTGCTACCATTGCGCTCGAGAGAATCCTACATGCAACCCTCTCTTACTTTTTAACCAATTGGAGCAATCTCGATGAACAAGAAACTTCTTCACCTCGCCATAGCGGCGGCCATGGGCGCTACCGCTGCCCAGGCACAGGACATCACCATCTACGGTCAGATGCACGCCAGCCTGGACTACGTTGATACCAACACCGCCGGTGTTGTTGATGACAGCGACTGGGCCACCGGCAACATGTTCAACAACCGAGCCAGCCGCCTCGGCGTCAAGGGATCCGAAGATCTGGGTAACGGCTTGAAGGCCATCTTCAAGATCGAATCTGGTGTGAACGGAAATGTTGGCAGCCGCAATACCTATGTAGGTCTTTCTGGTGACTTCGGTACCGTGCTGATGGGTCGTCACGACACACCTTACAAGATCTCCAGCGGTTCCCTGGATCTGTTTGGCGATACCTTGGCTGATTACAACATCGTGATTGGTAATTTCCGCGACGCATCCGTTGATTTCGATGAGCGCGTTCCGCAGACGGTTGCGTACATCTCGCCGAACATGAACGGACTAACCGTCTCCGCTGCTTGGGTTCAGTTCCTGAATGATGAAGCGGGTGCCGCTCCCGATAATACTGGTGCAATCAGCTTGGCTGCCATGTACTCCAATGGTCCTCTGTTTGCCTCTCTGGCATACGAAGACCATGAGACTGCTAACCTGATCGGTGGTGCTCGTGATGCTAACGCCTGGAAGGTCGGTCTCGGCTATAAGGCCAATGGTTTCACTGCAGGCTTGGTCTATGAAGACATCGACAGTGATGTCGTTGGTGATATTGACTCCAAGAACCTGATCCTGAATGCCAGCTATGCCATGGGTAACAACGTCTTCAAAGTCCAGTACGGTGATAAAGACGGTACCGGAACCACCCGCGATTGGGATTACTGGGCCATCGGTATGGATCACAAGCTGAGCAAGCGCACCAAGGTTTACGCTCTGTACACACAGCTAGATAACACCGGTGCTGCTGGCGTTGCTGGTACCAATGGAACCCTGTACTGTGCTGATGCGGTTACCGCAGCTACTTCCAACCAGTGTTCCGGTGATGCAGACGGCCTCTCCTTCGGTATCGTTCACAAGTTCTAATGTGACGCGATTCTCATAAGAGAGCATAAAGGGGCCTCCGGGCCCCTTTTTTTATGCTCGGCTCGAGCATGGGGCT
>JADGBD010000009.1:0-2792 GCA_015231665.1 Gammaproteobacteria bacterium | reverse complement strand
GAGCATAAAGGGGCCTCCGGGCCCCTTTTTTTATGCTCGGCTCGAGCATGGGGCTATCGCATGTTCTGCCTGTGGGCGGTCAGATGAGCAGGGCCGGTGTTGACAGGTACTCTACTGGCCAATGCGCCCCTCTTCGCCCCGCAGCAGTTGCTGGATATTGCTGCGGTGGCGCCAGAACAGGATCAGGCTGATGATCAGCTGCATCCACAGCAGTGCGGCTTCCGGGCGGAACCACCAGACCACCAGGGGCGCCAAAGCCATGGACACCAGCGCCGAGAGGGAGGAAATCTTTACCACCTTGGCCATGAACAGCCAGATCAGGGCCACCACCAGGCCGATTGGCCAGTAGAGGCCAAACTGCACCCCCAGCGCCGTGGCCCCGCCCTTGCCGCCCTGAAAGCCAAAAAATACCGGATAGAGGTGGCCAAAAAAGGCCGCCAGACCGATCAGCGCCAGGCCTTCTACCGACACCCCCAGCCAGTGGCCGAGCAGCAGGGGCAGCACCCCCTTGAGCATGTCGCCAAACAGGGTGATGGCAGCGGCCTTTTTGCCGCCGATGCGCAGCACATTGGTGGCGCCGGGGTTGTTCGAGCCCTGTGTGCGCGGGTCCGGCAGACCCATGATCTGGCAGACGACAATCGCACTGGACAAGGAGCCGAGAAGATAAGCGGCGAGGATGAGAACGTATTCAGTCATGGCAAAAACCCGTGGAAGCAGCCGGCATTCTCTGGGCCGAGCCGGCCGAGGTCAAGCGCCAGACTCAATGGTCGCCGGTCTTTGGCGTATACTTGGCGGCCTAGTCCGAACCCCAGATCATAGACTGCAGACCTAAGAACCAAGCTCATGGATACAGTTTTCATTCGCGGCCTCAGGGTCGATACCGTCATCGGCATTTACGACTGGGAGCGGAACATCCGCCAGACCCTGATTCTGGATCTGGAGATGGGCACCGACATCCGCCAGGCCGCAGCAACCGAAGACATCAGCCATACCCTGGATTACAAGGCCATCTCCAAGCGCCTGGCCGCCTTCATCGAGGCCAGCGAATTCCTCTTGGTGGAAACCCTGGCGGAGCGCTGCGCCGAGTTGCTGCAGGAGGAATTCGCCATCCCCTGGCTGCGCCTGAGCCTGAACAAGAAGGGTGCGGTGAGCATTGCCGAGGATGTCGGCGTCATCATCGAACGCGGCAGCCGGGGCTAGGCTTGGCGCAAATACTCCTGAGCCTGGGCAGCAACATCGATCCCGAGCGCCATCTGCGCGCCGCGGTGGCGGCGCTGGACGAGCAGTTCGACGGCGTCCGCCTCTCGCCGGTCTATCGCACCCCGGCGGTGGGCTTTGACGGGCCGCCCTTTCTCAATCTGGTGGCGCTTGGTCAGAGCAGCCAGCCGGTAGGGCAGATCATCCAGCAACTCAAAGCGCTGGAGGATCAGCTGGGGCGCAGTCGCCTTGGCGCCAAGTTCTCCTCGCGCAGCATCGACATTGACCTGCTCACCTACGGCGATCTCTGCACCGAGGACCAGGGCCTCAACATTCCCCGCGATGAAATCCTGCGCTATGCCTTTGTCCTCAAGCCCCTCGCCGATCTGGTGGGCGACCAGCGCCACCCCTGCCTGCCGCAGACCTACGCCGAGCTCTGGCAGGCCTTTGCCGACAAAGCTGATCTCAGCCCGGTGGCGATAGACTGGGGCCGGCAAAACGCCATCGGCTGAGGTCCGCTCACACAGAGCTGATGCTCAGCTGAGCCTCGACGCAGGGATCGATGGCATCCACCAGCAGCTGCGCCAGCCGGGCCAGACGCTGATCCGCCGGCAGGGTTTTGAGCCCCTGCACCAAAGGCCCCTGGGGGTGAAAATTCCACTCGGTGGGGGCAAGGATGCGGTAATCCAGAATCTGCCCCTGCTCCATGCGCAGCCAGTGCACCAAGCGGCCGCGCGCGGCTTCGACCTGAGCCAGGCCCTCACCAGCATCCTGCAGCGGCTCCCGGCTAGGCTCGCTCGGCTGGAGATCCTCGATCAGCTCCGCCATCCGCAACAGGCACTGGCTCAGCTCGCACAGTCGCGCCAGCTGCCGGCTCAGAAGACCGTTGCCCTGTTGCTGCCTGACAGCCACCAGCAGAGGCTGGGCCTGCTGCCGCTGCAAAGCGCCAGTTTCCTGAGGCTGGCCTTGCCAGAGGGGGGCGCGGACGAACTCGGCGGCATCCGCAGCCCGAAAGCAATCGCGCAAGGCATCCGCCGCCAGTTCCGGCAACAGGGCCACCGAGCTGGCACCCAGGCCCTGCAAACCTTCCTCCAGCATCTGTCGGCAGAGTTGCTGGGCCAGGCCCCTAGTCGAATCAGAACCTGCGCTCATCCAGGCCTGCAAATCAGACCAGGAGGCCAACTCCAGCCAGTCCGCCGGGCTCAGACCGAGCAGCCCCTGGAGCATCTGCCCGAGTTGCTCGTGCAGGGCGAGGAGGGCGGCGCGATCGGGCTGCAGGGCTCCCCCACCGGGATTGAAACCATCGATTTGGGGATAAAGAACCTGCACCCAAGCCTGACGCATCCGCCCCAGCTGGCTCAGGGCCTGGGCATCAGGTGCCCTGCCTAGCCAAGCAGACCAACCCAGCAGGATGCGCAGCAGGTGCTCGCGGCTGGTTTCCGCCAGCAACAGCAATTCACGCGCCCGGACCTGGGCCGGGACGATCTCCACCCCGGCAGCCTGCTCCAGGGCCTGGGCCGCCGCCAGCGACTGGGCCGTGGCGCAGACGCTGAACAACCGCGGCATCATGCCGGCAACCCCAGCGCCGGAGCGGC
>JADGBD010000236.1:1470-3968 GCA_015231665.1 Gammaproteobacteria bacterium | reverse complement strand
GCAGGCCATGGCCGAAGCGCCGCCGCAGACATTCATCTCCACCTCCGCCATTGGTGCCTTCCAGCAGGAGCGCTGCTACAGCGAAGACGACGCCCCGGACGCACAGGATTTTCTCGGTCAGCTGTCCCAGGATTGGGAGCGCGAGGCCCTGGCCGCCGAGGCGCTGGGGGTGCGCACCCTGATCTTTCGCCTGGGGTTGGTGCTGGGAGCGGATGGCGGTCTGATGAAGCAGTTGTTGCCGCCCTTTCTCCTCGGCGGTGGCGGCCCGGTGGGCAGTGGTCGACAGCATTTCTCCTGGATTCATATCGATGATCTGGTGCGCGCCTATGTCTTTGCCCTGGAGCAGGCGCCCATGCGCGGGGTTTATCACCTGTGCGCGCCCAATCCGGTGAGCAACAAGGCCTTCAGCCAGATGCTCGGGCGGGTGCTGCGCCGCCCGGCACTGCTGCCGGTGCCGCCATTGGTGCTCAAGCTGGCCTTTGGCGAGGGTGCCGAGGTGATGTGCTCGGGCCAGTGTGTGCGCTCGGTGCGGCTGCAGCCGTCGGGCTTTGAATTTCCATACCCCCAGCTGGCCGAGGCCTTGGCGTCGGTGGTGCGCGCCGCCCGCGACAGCCTGCCGCTGGGCGGTCTGCTGACCCTGGGGGCGCGGCTGGATGAGACTTGATCGATTCAGAATGCATCGGACTGGCTTTATATAAAGAAATCTAGATATAATCTGCCGTTCGCAGACCTGATTTCGCGCTGTTCAAGGCAACCTATGTCCACACAATCTGACCTCACCAAGGCCTTTGCCGCTTGGGCATTGATGCCAGCCAATGTTTGATGCCCTAGCCAATCTATTGGTGTTCGACCTGCTCGGCCTAGCCCCGGCCTCCCATGCTGGAGCGGCGTTGCATTTCTTTGTCATGGATCTGGCCAAGATCTTCGTCATGCTGGTGCTGATCATCTACATCATGGGCCTGCTGCGTGCCCTGCTCTCACCGGAGAAGGTGCGCGACTACGTGCGCGGCAAGCCCAAGTGGCTGGCGCGCAGCACCGCCGTCGGTCTGGGCGCGGTGACGCCTTTCTGCTCCTGCTCCTCGGTGCCGCTGTTCATCGGTTTTGTCGAAGCCGGCATCCCCCTCGGCGTCACCTTTTCCTTCCTCATTGCCTCGCCGATGATCAACGAGGTGGCGGTGGTGATCCTGATCGGCATTCTCGGCTGGGAGCTGACCCTGATGTATGTTGCCGCCGGGCTGACGGTTGCCTATGTCGGCGGGGTGATCATGGAAAAATTCAAGCCGGAGCGCTGGGTTGAGGGCTATGTGTGGAAGATTCAGATGGGCCAGATGCAGTTGCCCGAGCCGGATAGCTCCCTGCGCGGCCGCCACCGCTATGCCTGGGGCGAGGTGCGGGAGATTTTGCGCCGGCTGTGGAAGTGGGTCATCGCCGGTATCGCCGTCGGCGCCCTGTTCCACGGCTATGTGCCGGAAGACTGGGTCAGCCAGCATCTGGGTGGCGCCAGCAACTGGCTGGCGGTGCCCGGTGCGGTGCTGCTCGGCATCCCGCTGTATTCCAACGCCACCGGCGTGATTCCGGTGGCCGAGGCCATGCTCGGCAAGGGCGTGGCCATTGGCACCACCCTGGCCTTCATGATGAGCATCGCCGCCCTGTCCCTGCCGGAGATGATCATCCTGCGCAAGGTGATCCAATGGCCGGCTCTGGCCCTTTATGCCGGGGTTCTGGCTATCGCCTTCATCCTGGTGGGCTGGGGTTTCAACCTGGCTTCAATCTATCTGATTTCATCCACGTTCTGAGGAGTGACTCCATGAAACACATCAAAGTCCTGGGTTCCGGCTGCGCCAACTGCGCGACCACCCTGAAGCTGATCGAACAACAGGCTCAGGCTCAGGGGGTCGAGATACAGCTGGAAAAGGTCGAGGACATCGCTGCCATCATGGCCTACGGGGTCATGTCCACCCCCGGCGTGGTGATCGACGAGCGGGTGGTGCATGCCGGTGGTATTCCCTCCGCCGACATGGTCAAGCTCTGGCTTGGTGGCGGCCTGGTGGGACGTTGCGCGGGCAATGACAGTGCCGAAAGCTGCTGCGGTGGCTAGAGCGGCCTCATCTGAGCCAGACCTGAACTCGACTTTGGCTCCGGGCATGATCGAGCCCAAAACCCTGTTTGCTGCCCTGGCCCAGGAGACCCGCCTGACCTGCCTGATGTTGCTGCTCAAGCACGGCGAACTCTGCGTTTGTGAGCTGACCCAGGCCCTGGTGCTGGCCCAGCCCCATGTCTCCCATCATCTGGCCAAGCTGCGCAAAGACGGCATCTTGCTCGACCGGCGCCAGGGACTCTGGGTGCACTACCGGCTCAACCCTGAGCTACCGGACTGGGCCATGGGCGTGCTGCGTGAAGCGGCCCGGGCCTTTGAGTTGCCTCCGCTGCTGGATCGACCGCCAGAGGCAGTCCTGGCCGGGCGCCAACAGCCACCGGGGTGTGCCTGATTGCTCAGG
>JADGBD010000236.1:0-1370 GCA_015231665.1 Gammaproteobacteria bacterium | reverse complement strand
AGAGGCAGTCCTGGCCGGGCGCCAACAGCCACCGGGGTGTGCCTGATTGCTCAGGCATGAGGTGTTAGGAGCTAGGAGCTAGGAGTTAGGAGTTAGGAGTTACTGTGAAACATCCATGGCAATTTACGAGTCCCGAGTCCCCAGTCCCGAGTCCCGAGACAACCAAGAGACATTTCATGTTCCGGGGTGTCGCTGCTCGCCCCATCATCCTTAGGAGAATACATGAATAAAATCATAGCTATGCTTTTGTTGTGCCTCGCCAGCCCGGTGTGGGCGGCGGATTTCCTCGTCGATGCCGACTGGCTGAGTGAGCGTATCGACGATGACAAACTGGTGATTCTGGAGGTGCGCTATCACCCGCACCGTTTTTACACCGTCGGCCATATACCCGGCGCCATCCAGGTGCAGCGGTTCAAGGACCTGGGCGACAACCAGGCCGCCACCCTGATGCGTTTTCCCTCGCGCCAGGTCTTTGAGCAGACCCTGCGCAGCTGGGGGGTGAACGACGACTCCACCTTGCTGCTCTATGACGACTCCAGCACCGCCCTGGCTGCGCGCCTCTATTACCTGCTGGAGCTTTACGGCTTCAACATGGCGCAGGTGAAGATTCTCAACGGCGGCACCCTCGACTGGGCGGCCTTTGAAGAACTGACCCAGGAGCCGACGCCGACGCCAACACCGGGCACAGTGACCCTCAAGGAGGCCAACCCCGCGCTGTTCGTCGAGTGGCCGCAGGTCTATGACGACGTGGTCTCCCGCCGCGACCCCGCTGTGGTCCTGCTGGATGCCCGACCCAAGGATATGTACACCGGAGCGGTGATCCGCCACTCCATCATGGCCGGCCACATCCCCGGCGCCATCAACGTGGTCAGCCTGGACGGTACCAGCAGCCAGAAATGGAAGTCGGACGCGGAGCTTGCGGCCATGTATCAGACCATCCCCAAGGACAAACGCGTTTACGCCTACTGCCACGACGGCTTTCGCATGGGCCTGGCCTATTTGCAGCTGAAACATTTGGGTTACACAGATGTGCGACTCTATAACGGCGGCTGGTCGCACTGGGGCAACCAGCTGACCCTGCCGGTGGTGGAGGGCGAACAGCCCTACAGCGGCGATTTTGATTTGTAAGCGTTTCAGGACGCAGAGGGCGCTGAGAAGCGCAGAGAGCGCAGAGAAGGAAGATCCTTTGTTCTATAGAGAATGAGTCCGCAAATGAACGCGAATTAACGCCAAGTTGTTTCTGCGGTCGCGGGCTGAATGGGGGCGCGGGCGGCTTTGACCCGCCCGTGCTCATTGGTCTGAAGCCAGATTACAGCTTGAAACCACTCTGCGGTCTTTGCGCTTCTTTGCGTCCTCTGCGTCCCTTGATT
>JADGBD010000235.1 GCA_015231665.1 Gammaproteobacteria bacterium | reverse complement strand
CCTCCAAACCAGGCCCTTGCCCAAGAAGACCCATGCTGAGATTTGACCAACTGGCCCTGCGCCGCGGCAGCAAACTGCTGTTTGCCGAGGCCGATTTCATCATCCACCGCGGCCAGCGGGTGGGCATTACCGGTGCCAACGGCTGCGGCAAGTCCAGCCTGTTTGCCCTGATCCTTGGCGAGCTGCAGGCCGATGCCGGTGAGTTCCACTGCCCGGCGGGGCTGGAGATCGCCCATGTGCGCCAGCAGACCCCGCACAGCGAGCAGACGGCGCTGGATTATGTCATCGACGGCGATCAGGTCCTGCGCCGCATCCAGGCCCAGCTGGCGCAGGCCGAGCAGGCGGACGATGGCCATCGCCTGGCCCTGCTGCATGCCGAGCTGGACAACGTCGGCGGTTATTCCGCACCGAGCCGCGCCGGCGCTCTGCTGCACGGCCTGGGCTTTGGCATGGGCGAGGAGCAGCGGCCGGTGAACAGCTTCTCGGGTGGCTGGCGCATGCGCCTGAACCAGGCGCTGATGTGTCGCTCCGACCTGCTGCTGCTGGACGAGCCCACCAACCACCTGGACCTGGAGGCGGTGATCTGGCTTGAATCCTGGCTCGCCAGCTATCCCGGCACCCTGCTGATGATCTCTCACGACCGGGATTTTCTCGATGCCGTGGTCAACCAGATACTCCACGTCGAGCAGGAGCGGCTGAACCTCTACGCGGGCAACTACTCCGCCTTCGAGCGCATGCGCGCCGAGCGCCTGGCCCAGCAGCAGGCGGCCTACACCAAGCAGCAGCGCGAGCTGGCGCATGTGCAGAGCTTCATCGACCGCTTCCGCGCCAAGGCCACCAAGGCGCGCCAGGCGCAGAGCCGGCTCAAGGCCCTGGAGCGCATGAGCCTGATCGCCCCGGCCCACGTGGACTCGCCGTTCCAGTTCAGTTTTCTGCCGCCGGAAAAGATACCCAATCCCTTGATGCAGCTGCTGCATGCCGAGCTGGGTTATGCCGAGCGGCCGGTGCTGCGCATCGACAAGCTGGTAATCAACGCCGGTGATCGTATCGGCCTGCTGGGCCAGAACGGCGCCGGCAAATCCACCCTGATCAAGACCCTGGCCGGTGAGCTGTTGCCCCACAGCGGCGAGCGCGAGGATGCGCGTTATCTGCGCATCGGTTACTTCGCCCAGCACCAGCTGGACCAGCTGCATCTGCAATCGACGCCGCTGGAGCACCTCAGCCAGCTCGATGCCCAGTTGGGCGGTCGAGCCAGCGAGCAGGCCCTGCGCGACTACCTCGGCGGCTTTGCCTTCAGCGGCGATCTGGCCACCAGCCCGGTGGCGCCCTTCTCCGGCGGCGAAAAGGCGCGCCTGGTGCTGGCCCTGCTGATCTACCAGCGCCCCAACCTGCTGCTGCTGGACGAGCCCACCAACCACCTGGACCTGGAAATGCGTCAGGCCCTGACCCTGGCGCTGCAGGATTACGAGGGCGCCATGCTGCTGGTATCCCATGACCGCCACCTGCTGCGCAGCACCACCGATGTGCTCTGGCTGGTGCACGACGGCCGGGTGGATGAATTCAGCGAAAGCCTGGACGACTACCCCGCCTGGCTGGCACGTCAGCCAGGCGGTGCGGATCGTACCGAGCTGGCCGCTGCTACCGGCCCGGTCGCAGCTGTTGAGGGAGCGGCGGCACGCAAAGAACGCAAGCGCCTGGAGGCGCAACAGCGCCAGCAGCTGCAGCCGCTGACCAAGGCCATCGCCCAGCTGGAGCGGCAGATGGCCCAGCTGAGCGCCGAGCAAAGCGCCCTGGAGCAGCAACTGGCGGACGCCGATCTCTACTCCGAGGCACGCAAGCAAGAACTCAAGACCCTGCTCGGGCAAAAGGCAGAGGTTGACCGTCAACTGCAGGCCATGGAAGATGCCTGGCTAGAGCAAAACGAGGCCTTGGAACAACTCAAGGCACTTTAAAGAGGACGCAGAGGGCGCAAAGAAGCGCAGAGATCGCAGAGAATAAAAGTTAAAGCTGACTATTTGGGCCGTTTAGCCTTTCGCCTACAGAGGGCTGGAGTAGTCAGTAGTTACCGCTAATTAATCTCTGTGTTCTCTGCGCTTCTCCGCGGTCTCTGCGTCCCAAGAAACCACCAGCAAACAAAGAGCATCCCATGAGCAAACGCATCGGAATCCTCACTGCCGGCGGCGACAGCCCCGGACTCAATGCCGCCATTCGCGGTGTCGCCAAGGCCGCGCTGAACAAGTACGGCATGCAGGTCATCGGCTTTCGCGATGGCTTTCGCGGTCTCGCGGAAAACCGTAGCGTGCTGCTGGAGCCGAGCATGCTTTCCGGCATTCTCACCATCGGCGGCACCATTCTCGGCACCAGTCGCGACAAGCCGCACAAGATGAAGATCGGCGGCAAGACCCAGGACATGACCGACGCCATCGTCGAAAACTACCAGGCCAACCATCTCGATGCCCTGGTCTGCATCGGCGGCGGCGGTACCCAGAAAAACGCCCTGCAGCTGAAGATGAAGGGGCTGAACATCATCACCATGCCCAAGACCATCGACAACGATGTGGGCCTGACCGATGCCACCTTCGGCTTCGATACCGCCCTGGGCATAGCCACCGAGGCCATAGACCGTCTGCACAGCACCGCCCACAGCCATCACCGCATCATCGTCGTCGAGATCATGGGCCATCGTGCTGGCTGGCTGGCGTTGGGTTCGGGCATCGCCGGTGGCGCCGATGTCATCCTCCTGCCGGAGATTCCCTACGAGCTGCATAAGGTGGCCGATGCCATTACCTACCGGGTCAAGCACGGCAAGAACTTCAGCATAGTTGCGGTGGCCGAGGGGGCGATGTCGGTGGAGGATGCCGCCGAGGTGGGCGATCTGGTGAAAAAACTGGCCAAGGCCGAGGAAGGCGAGGACAAAAAGGCACGCAAGCAGGCCAAGGCCGCCCTGCGCAGCTTCGAGGCCAGCGGCGGCGACCACACCCTCCATCTCGCCCGTCAGCTGGAAGAGCTCACCGGCCTGGAATCCCGTCCCACCATCCTCGGCCATCTGCAGCGCGGCGGCACCCCCTCGGCGGTGGATCGCATCCTCGGCAGCCGCCTGGGCACCGCCTGCGCCGACTGCATCGAGCAGGGCATCACCGGCGTCATGGTCGCCGCCCGGGGTGAGGACTACACCACCGTGCCCCTGGAAGAGGTCGCCGGCAACAAGAAGCTGGTGCCCATGGATCATCCCTGGATCGACAGCGCCCGCCGGTTGGGGATCTGTCTGGGCGATTGAGCCCGCCGTTGACTGCATCAGCCCCGGCGCGGCCGGGTTGGAACAGACTATTCATCATGAGCAACACCATGAGCAAGATCACCGACATCAACAGCTACATGAGCGAACTCGGCCAGCGCGCCCGCGCCGCTTCGCGCAAGCTGGCCGCAGCCGCCACCGCTGACAAGGACCGCGCCCTGCTGGCCATGGCCGCCGATCTCGACGCCCATCGCGCCGAGCTGATGGCACAGAACCAGAAAGACCTGGACGCCGGCGTCGCCAAGGGTCTGAGCGAGGCCCTGCTCGATCGCCTGAGCCTGACCCCGCCGCGCATCGATGGCATGATCGAGGGCCTGCGCCAGATCGCCGCCCTGGCCGATCCCATCGGCGAGATCTTCGATCTCAACTACCGCCCCAGCGGCATCCAGGTGGGGCGCATGCGCGTGCCCCTGGGGGTGGTGGGGATCATCTACGAGTCACGCCCCAACGTCACCGCCGATGCTGCCGCCCTTTGTCTGAAATCCGGCAACGCCACGGTGCTGCGCGGCGGTTCCGAGGCCTTTCACTCCAACCAGGCCATAGCCGCCTGCATCCAGCGCGGTTTGCAGCAGGCTGGCCTGCCGACGGATGCGGTGCAGGTATTGCAGACCACCGACCGCGCCGCAGTGGATCGGATGATCGCCCTGCCCGAGTACATCGACGTCATCATCCCCCGCGGC
>JADGBD010000008.1 GCA_015231665.1 Gammaproteobacteria bacterium | reverse complement strand
AAGGCTTTGGTAACAAAGGACTGCCTGAGTTCCGCTTCAGGCTGATCGGGCCGGTACTTGCCGAGGAGTTATTGCAACGGCCACGGGATGGGCTAGCAATGGCTGTTTAGGCCGTTCGCTGAGCGAAGTCGAAGCGAGCGGCGGCTGGCTTCGGCTCCGCTCAGCCAGCGCTTTCTCGCTATGTTGACGACATTGGATGGGCTAGTTACTGTGCTGGACAGGCCCTGCTTGCCTGCGGCAGGCCATGGGCAAATGATACGGCCTGGTGATTCCAACGCTTGGGACGCAATGTGCGCATGGTCTTTGACCATCTGCACATGACCGTCAATTCCCGGCTGCGCAGGGTTGCCGTTCAGGCTGCTGCGGCTTAGAAGCGATTTGCCGTGGGGGCCAGGGATTCGCAATCGCCGACAGTTTCTGGTATTCAAACAATCACAGCGAAACCATCCGCCATGGTATGACTCAAACCCAGTCCCGACCGATCCGTCTCGAACCAAGGGAGAATTCAACGATGCGTCCAACCCCGTTTCTCATGTTCGCAGCCAGCGCGCTGCTGTTCGTCATCACCGCGGGCACGTCCAGTGCCAGCAGTTTCATCACCATCGGCACCGGCGGCGTTACCGGCGTCTACTACCCCACCGGTGGTGCCATCTGCCGCCTGGTCAACAAAGGGCGCAAGGAGCATGGCATCCGCTGTTCGGTGGAGTCCACCGGCGGCTCGGTGTACAACCTCAACACTATCCGCGCCGGTGAGCTGGACATGGGCGTGGTGCAGTCCGACTGGCAATACCACGCCTACCACGGCAGTGACCGCTTCGCCGAGCAGGGTCCGGACCAGGACCTGCGCGCGGTCTTCTCGGTCCACCCCGAGCCCTTCACCCTGCTGGCACGAAAGGATGCCAAGATCAACAGCCTGGACGACCTCAAGGGCAAGCGGGTCAACATCGGCAACCCCGGCTCCGGCCAGCGCGGCACCATGGAGGTAGTTATGCAGGCGAAGGGCTGGAGCCCTGACGACTTCGCCCTGGTTTCGGAACTCAAGGCCGCCGAGCAGGCTCGCGCCCTGTGCGACAACAAGATCGACGCCATGGTCTACGTGGTCGGCCATCCCAACGGCTCCATCAAGGAGGCCGCCACCACCTGCGAGACCCAGCTGGTGCCGGTCACCGGCACCGAAATCGAACAACTGCTGGCCGACCACAGTTACTACCGCAAGGCCGTGATCCCCGGTGGCCTCTACACCGGCAGCCCGGACGACGTGCCGACCTTCGGTGTCGGCGCCACCTTCGTCTCCTCCACCCGCACCCCGGCAGATACCCTTTACCAAGTGGTCAAGGCCGTGTTCGAGAACCTCGACGACTTCCGCAAGTTGCACCCCGCCTTCGCCAATCTGGACCCCAAGTCGATGGTGAGTGAGAGCCTGTCGGCGCCCCTGCATGAGGGCGCCCTGCGCTACTACAAGGAAGCGGGGTTGCTGGATTGATTGGGAAGTCAGGACGCGGAGATCGCCAAGAAGCGCAGAGATCGCTGAGATTCATGGGAAGTTTCTCAGCGTCAAGCAAGGTAGAAACTCAACCGTGATTTCTGTCAAGCCGCTGATAATCAATCATTCTCTCTGCGTGCTTTGCGCTTCTTTGCGCTCTCTGCGTCCTGATTGAAAAGCCCCATCATGTCCTCAAGCCCAGCCCACGACCTCGCCGCCGAGGTCGAATCCGGACCGCGCCAGCCGACGGGCGCGGCCGGGCGGGTGCTGGCACTGGTGGCGCTGGCCTGGTCGCTGTTCCAGCTCTGGTATGCGTCGCCGCTGCCGTTTGTGCTCGGCTTCGGCCTGTTCAACGACACCGAGGCGCGCGCCATCCACCTGGCCTTCGCGCTGCTGCTGGCCTTTACCGCCTTTCCGGCGCTGAAATCCTCGCCGCGCCAGGAAATACCCTGGCACGCCTGGCTGCTGGGGATCGCGGCGGCCTTCTGCGCCGCTTACATCCTGATCTTCTACGCCGAGCTGGCGCACCGCGCCGGGGCGCCCAGCGGGCTCGACCTGGCGGTTGCTCTGGCCGGCCTGCTGTTGCTGCTGGAAGCGAGCCGGCGCGCCCTGGGCTCGCCGCTGATGATCGTCGCCCTGGTATTCCTGGCCTACACCTTCGGCGGCCCCTGGATGCCCGAGGTGATCGCCCACAAGGGCCAGAGCCTGGCCAAGGTGATGTCGCACCAGTGGCTGACCACCGAGGGGGTGTTCGGCATCGCCCTGGGTGTCTCCACCAGCTTCGTGTTCCTGTTCGTACTGTTCGGCGCCCTGCTGGAGAAGGCCGGCGCGGGCAGTTATTTCATCCGCCTGTCGTTCGCCCTGCTCGGCCACCTGCGCGGCGGCCCGGCCAAGGCGGCGGTGGTGGCCTCGGCCACCACCGGCCTGATCTCCGGCTCGTCCATCGCCAACGTCGCCACCACCGGCACCTTCACCATCCCGCTGATGAAGCGGGTCGGTTTTCCCGCCAGCAAGGCCGGCGCGGTGGAGGTGGCCAGCTCCACCAACGGCCAGCTGACCCCACCGGTGATGGGCGCGGCCGCCTTCCTGATGATCGAGTACGTCGGCATCTCCTACCTGGAGGTGATGAAGCACGCCATCCTACCGGCGCTGATCTCCTACATCGCCCTGTTCTACATCGTCCACCTGGAGGCGGTGAAGGCGGGCATGCAGGGACTGCCCCGGCGCCAGCGCGCCAGCCTGGCCCAGCGCCTGCTGAACCTGGCCGGGCTGGCGCTGGGCCTGTGCCTGGTCGGCTTCGGCGTCTACTACGGCATCGGCTGGCTCAAGCCCCTGGCCGGCGACTGGGCCCTGCCACTGCTGGCTGGGCTGGTGCTAATCGCCTACCTGGGCCTGCTAGCCTACGCCAGCAGGCAGCCGCCAGCGGCAGACGATGATCCCGACAGCCTAGCCGAGGTGCCGGAACTGGGCCCGACCCTGAAATCAGGCCTGCACTTCCTGCTGCCTATCGTGGTGTTGATGTGGTGCCTGATCGTCGAGCGGCTATCGCCGGGCCTGGCCGCCTTCTGGGCCACCCTGCTGATGCTCGTCATCGTGCTAACCCAGGCGCCCCTGCTGGCACTGCTGCGTCGCCAATCACCGGTCATGCCCCTGCGCCGCGGCCTGCGCGACTGCCACGACGGCCTGGTCGGCGGCGCCCGCAACATGATCGGCATCGGCGTGGCGACAGCGGCGGCCGGCATCATCGTCGGCACCATCACGCTGACCGGGATCGGCCAGGTCATGATCGAGTTCGTCGAGTTCCTCTCCGGCGGCAACCTGCTGGCCGCACTGGTGCTGACCGCGCTGATCTGCATCGTGCTCGGCATGGGCCTGCCCACCACCGCCAACTACATCGTCGTTTCCAGCCTGATGGCGCCGGTGGTGCTGGCGTTGGCCTCGGCGGAGGGCGTCGTGGTGTCGCTGATCGCGGTGCACCTGTTCGTGTTCTACTTCGGCATCCTCGCCGACGACACGCCGCCGGTGGGCCTGGCCGCCTTCGCCGCCGCTGCCATCGCCAAGAGCGACCCCATCCAAACCGGCGTGCAGGGCTTTCTCTACGATATCCGCACTGCGATCCTGCCGTTCATGTTCATCTTCAACGCCGAGCTGCTGCTGATAGGCATTGAGGGCCCCGGCCACCTGCTGCTGGTGGTGGCCTCGGCGACAGTGGCGATGCTGCTGTTCGCTGCCGCGACCCAGGGTTACTGGCTCGCCCGCAGCCGCTGGTGGGAATCGCTGGCGTTGCTGCTGGTGGCCTTCAGCCTGTTCCGGCCCGGGTTCTGGTGGGACCAGCTCTACCCCCCGACGACGACCCTGCCCGCCAGCGCCCTCATCGCCCAGGCGGCCCAGGTCGAGGCCAACGGCAAACTGCAAATACAGGTACAGGGTGAGACCCTGGAGGGCGACTGGGTCGAGCGAGCCGTGCTGCTGCCGATGGGCGCGGCCGGCGATGGCGAGAACCGGCTGCGTGAGGCCGGCCTGGAACTGCGCGAGGAGGCCGGCACACTGTGGGTGGACAACGTCGTCTTCGGCAGCCCGGCGGAGGCCATGGACATCGATTTCGACTGGGAAATCACCGGCCTGTCGGTACCCGCCGACCGTCCGCCCAAGCACCTGGTGTTCATCCCCTCGCTGGCGCTGCTCGGCCTAGTGGCCTGGCGGCAGCGGCGGCGCGCCGTTTAAACCTCGGTCAGCCAGGGTCGCGCAGCGGAGCTCCTGCCTGACCGAGGCCCCCAAGGGACCAGCCGATCCTCGCCGCACACCCCCGCTACTCTGCGCCTTCTGCCGAGGCCATCCTTGATGTCGTGAACTCTGCAAAAAATCTGACAATAACCTGACATTCGGGGGATATGATGTACTGATGGCAACAGTAAGGGATAGCAAAAATGAAAATACTTCTTGTTGAGGATGACTGTATATTAAACGACACAATCACAGCCTACTTCAAACACAAAGGAAATGACGTAATTTCTCTGGACGATGGTGAAAAAGCCGTTGATGCTATAGATACATCTAATTTCGATCTGCACATTATCGACATCAATGTACCCAGGATCAATGGGTTGGAAATTGTTCAGTACATTAGGCAAAAGGATTTTGACACCCCTATCATAATGATTACGGCCTCGATGGAATTGGACCATTTCAAATCCGCCTATAAGAAAGGATGTGATGATTACATAAAGAAACCCTTCTATCTGGAAGAGCTCGAGATTCGAATCAATAGATTGATAAAAAACTCTCCCAGCAAAAATTCATTAATCCGTATCTCAGATAGGGCAACCTATGATTTGGAATATGAAGAATTGTGTATAGATGGCGAAGTGAAACGCTTGCGAAAAAAAGAAAGGCGATTGCTCAACTTGTTTCTTCGCAATATCAACAAAACCCTTACTGCGGATAAAATCGAGACTTATGTGTGGGAGAATGAAAACAAGGACACCTATCCATTGAGGCAATTGGTGAGTGAATTGAGAAATCATTTCGAAAATGGCGAGAGTCTTATACTTTGTGACAGAGGCATAGGGTACAAATTTGAAATTAAGCGTTAAACTCAACCGTTATATATTGTTTTTCGTAGTTCTGGTTGCAACGTTGACTGTTTTCAACAACGTCATAACATACCGAAATTACAAACAGATACTGATACAGAACTTCACGAACAAACACATTTACGACTCTCAACAGACAAGAGAAGACTATCGGCTTCTTTTTGATAAGCTGCAATATGACTTCGATAAATCCGTTGATGAAAATTTAACTAAAATCGACCAACTCCATGCGATCTACCAAAATGAAGGCGAAAACTTCAATATCGAGAAGGCAGTCACTACGCTCAATAGCGGTATAGACAAGGGCGATTATCAAATTTTCCTCATCAACCGAGACTACATAATCGAAAAATCTTCCTATTCCAAGGATGTTGGATACAACCTGGGCCAATACAAGGTACTGAGGGATCTGATTGATTCTCTGTTTGATGGCAGCATCCCTGTTGATGTTTCACCGATAAAAATTGATTCTGCTTCCATGCAGTTTAAACGCTATCTGCTCAAGCTATCGCATGATGGAAAATACCTACTGCAGATAGGCTATGTATTGAATATTCTCGATGAACTGCAACAAAAATACGCCACCATCAAGCATAGAAAACATATCGATCTTTATTTGGCCAATGAAAATTATCTCCAACCCATTAAAACAGATAGGATCGATTTAACCAAACAGTCACTACACATGGGGTGGGAGCAGACCAAGGACATTCTGACTCAGTTGAAAAATGATCTGCAGATACAGAGCAGCAGTATCACATCACTGCTAAACGCTAACGTCAGTGATCATAGTATTAAATTGAATGCTGTATTGGATAGGATTTTTACCGATGATTCATTGCGTCATAATCTCAACCAAGAAAACCATAAACTGACTATCTACTCAATAACTAACGGACTCTTCAACAAAACAAACGAAACCAAACTCCTAGTGAAGACTGTCTATCCGACATTTTCGTTAGAGAAGGACCTTCAAACCATTTACAACCAAACTGCATTACACATCTTTGTCATATTGGCAGTAATGGCAACTAGTTATCTATTCATCTTAAAAACCATTACCAATAAACTAATCAATATCATTGAAAACATGCGGAACAACCGGCAATCTAATGTCAAAAATATTTACGTTACGGAGATCGCGGTTCTTAATGACAGTTTCAATGCACTGCACCATCGACTGAATGAGGAGATTGGCAGAAATGCCGACTTATTAAAGGAAAATAAGCAGTTCATTGCCGATACGGTACATCAGATTAGAACACCACTGACCAACATTATGATGAACAGTGAGTTGGTGAAGAAACTGCAACCCGATGATTCATTGGCTTGCTACATCGATAAAATCGACTCCTCCATCAATATGCTGACTAACTCATTCGAGGATTTGGCCTACATCACAACAGCAGACACCATTGAGTATCACCCATCCAGAGTCGATTTAAGCCAGGTCTTGACAGATAGAATTGAGTTTTTCTCTACCATCTCCAAAGTGAACTATAGGGAGATAAGCTCATCGGTAGAAGCCAACCTGTTTGTTCACATAAACCCTATTGAGTTAGAAAGAATAATCGACAACAATATTTCCAACGGAATCAAGTATGGAGAGAAAGGCAAGCACATTATCATCAACGCTTACGCATACGCAGAAAATGTGGTCTTGGAATTTAAAACCCACGGCAATCCCATTTCAGATAGCAATAGGATTTTTGAGCGGAACTACAGAGAAAATGAAGCCAAGAGGGGATTGGGACTAGGCCTTTATATGGTCAAATGCATCTGCGCCAAGAATGAAATTCAATACAAGGTGGCCTATCTAGATGAGCAAAACTGCTTTTCCTACATTTTCTCATGGCCTCAAACAACATTGCAATTGCCCATGCCCCATTAATCATCTGGTCATGCATTTGCGGAATTTATTGATCAAAGAATACAACATTATAGACATTTCCATCTAAGTTATAGATTTTACCCACCCACGCCTTACGATTATTGTAGTATCCGTTGCTCAACAAAATCTCGCCAGTATGATCGCCATCAGCATACTCCGATAATTTTATTCTGCCTTCTTGATAATTCCTGCCTTTAAGCTCATATTCTTTCCCAGTTTTTCTAACTCTATACCTACCCATAACCGCCCTGTCATGCAGAAAATCCAGCGTCACATCAACTGTAGATACGCCTATTATGCCGAAAAATCTAGCAGATCGCTGCGTATTATATACTTTGAGATATTCTGAATCGCGGTCTTCCTTTCCGCAATGAACATGGTCACTGCCATCGATGCCAATTCTGTTAGCAACCTCAGGTCGGGTTTGCTTGTCATATTCAGCTACAAGGCATTCCGCAGCAAAGGCATTGCAGCAAAGAAATAACATAAATATAATATTGAGGCTTACCAATATGGATCTATGCATACCTTAAGTCTCCTCGACAGGTTCAGTTGCTGCACTCACTGTGCAATTGTGCCTGCCATTCTGCAGCTTGCCCCTCTAACTGGGCGGTTCGAACTTTCACGGCTAGAAATCCACGCATTTTTCATTCTACATATCCAATGTCAGACGAATGTCAGATTTCGGAAAAATCAATTGCGGAGAGTCGATTTTGGTCAGAATGCGCAGCGAGGGCTGCGCATCTCGCTGTGGGGCAGCCCCTGGCCTATACCCGGTGACGCAACTGTCTTTGATTAGCGCTGCGCTGCTGGGAGTGGCTGGGCTCTGCATCCTCCAGTTCGAGGCGACCCTTGCTGCCGGAGGCGGTGTAGTCGGCCAGGATGCTGCCCCTTAGCATGTCGAGATCGGGTTGAGTTGCGGTGGATTTTAGGTAGCGCCAGAGCAGTTGGTAGAGACGCTTGAGGGCGATGTGGCTGGTTTGGTCGGTCTCGGCGTAAAGCCAGTCGCTGAATTGGAGCAGGTTCTGAAAGGGGTTTTGCCCCAGCAGCAGGGGCAGGCTTTGGCGGAAGCGGCCGGAGTTGCCGAGCAGGTCCCAGTAGCGGGCGAAGCGTTTCAACCGCTGCATCTGGGCGAAGTCGATGCAGTGGCTTTGGAGAATTTCGTAGGGCGGATCGGCGCTGAACCTCAGGCCAAACTCGGCGCTGAGGCGGTTGATCGGCGCCCCGCGCAGGCGTTTGAGGATGCCGACCTGAATCTCCTGCGGCTGCAGTTGCAGCAGCCGATCAAAGCCGGCGCCAAAGCTGGCGCTGTCCTCCCCCGGCAGGCCGATGATCAGGTCGGTATGCAGATGGGCCTGGGTGTGCTCGCGCAGCCAGCGCAGATTCTCCAGGGTGGCGGCATTGTCCTGTTTCCGGCTGATGCGCTGCTGCACCTCGGGATTGAGGCTTTGCACGCCGATTTCCAGCTGCAGGCTGCCGGCGGGAAAACGGCTCAGGCGCTGCTTGAGGGCCTCGGGCAGGTGATCGGGAATGACCTCGAAGTGGAGAAACAGACCCGGCTGCATTCGCTTCAGAAAGAAATCCAGTATCGCCGTGCTTAGTTGCGGCTTGAGATTGAAGGTGCGATCGACAAACTTGAACTGGCGCGCGCCACGCTCATACAGCCGCTGCAGTTCGGCCAGTAGAGGTTCCAGTTCAAAGGCGCGGGCAGTTTTGTCGAGGGCAGAGAGGCAGAAAGCACAGCGGAAGGGACAGCCGCGAGAGGCCTCCACATAAAGCACGCGCTGAGCCAGATCGCTGTCGCTGTACTCGCCATAGGGCAGTTTCAGCTCAGCCAGACTCAACTCACCGGCGTGGATAATCCGCTCCGCCGGTCGCTGTCCCTGCAGCAACTGGTGGCAGAGATCGGCAAAGGCCAAATCGGCCTGGCCGGTGATCAGGTAATCCGCCTCGGCCACCAGCGGCTGCTGCTGCCACTCGTGACTGACCTCGGGGCCGCCGAGGACCAGCACCACCTCCGGTGCCACCTGCTTGAGCAGACGCACCAGCTTGGCCATGGGCTCGGCATTCCAGATGTAGACACCGAGGCCGATGATCTGCGGCTGACGGCTGAGCAGTTGCTCGGCAATCTCAGCTGTCGGCCGCTCAAGGGTGAATTCCATGATCTCGCTGCGCGGGCGCATTTCACCGAGATTGGCGCGCAGGTAGCGCAAGCCAAAGCTGCTGTGGATGTAACGGGCATTGAGAGTGGCGAGGACTATGCTCGCGGCCGCCTTCGGCATCGGCAGATAGGTCCGCTCAGAAGGTCCAGCTGAGCTGCAGACTGAGCCGGTCGGCAAGGTTGTCCGCCAGGGTTCGGGCGTTGTGCAGCTGGGTCTGGCCTGAGGGAGTGGTGGCGAAGGCCTGCGGATACATCACCTCCATCTGCCGCCATTCGTAATTGAGGCTGAGGCGAGTACGCTTGTTGAGCCGATGTTGCAGACCCAGGGTAGTGGTATCCAAGCGCCGGCCGTTGACCGGGTCCCGAGTCATGCCATCAAACCGGTCGCGGCGTAAATCCAGCTCCCAGCGCGGGTGAAAGCGCCAGCCGCCCTCCAGATACCAGCCCTCGGCGGTTTCATTGGCACCCACCAACAGGGACTCGCCGGCAAAGGGCGGATTGAAGCCGCCGCTGATCATGCCCTCGCCGCGCAGATAGGCGGCGGAGAGACGCAGGGGATTGCGATTGAGCTGCAGCCCCAGGCCCTCGCGCAGGCGATTTTGGTCGGCACCGGCAAAGCGTCTGTCGCCCTCCTGGCGCCAGACATAGGCGGTCAGATCCTGGCGTTGCGGGCCTTCACCAGCGAAGACATAAGACGCCTGCAGTCGCAGGGTCAGGTCCTTGTTGCCATCATCGTCGCTGGGGCTGTCGATGGCATTGCCATTGGAGAGCACCGCCGCATAAGCCCATTCCCAATCCCCTTGCTGGAACCAGTCATACACCTGGATGCCCCAGTCGTGAAAGCAGTTGCAGCCGCTGCTGGCGCTGGCTGCGGTAAGACTGGGACTGAGCCGCGCACCCGCCTGCAGGGGCTGTTCGATGAGCAGGTTCTGCACCGCCGCGGAGAAAAAGGTATAGGGATAAGCCAGGTTGACGGCCACCAGTGCCTCTTCATCGGTGGGCAGCTTGAACAGACCGGCGCGGATGCGCGCGCCGGGGATATGGTTGAAGGTCAGGGAGAGACTGCTCAGCACCAGGTCCTGCTGGCTGGTCATGGGATTCTTGCCCGCCTCGACCAGGGCGAAGTAGTTGATCTGCTCGCTGAGCTTGCCGCGGGCGCCGATGCGGGCGCGCAGCATCTGCAACTGCTGGCTACGGTCAAAATCCGGCAGCACGCTGTTGAGGCTGCTGAGCTGGCCATTGTAGCTGGCCAGCGGGCCACGCAGGCCGCTCACTGGCTCGGCATCCAGATGTGTATAGGTGGGCTGAAAAATGAGCAGGGGGCGAAAGGCCGGTGCCGCCGCAGGCTCATTGCCAAACAGCTGTAGCCAGTTGGCCGCCAGGGCAAGGTTGGCGGGCGCCAGGATGGCAAGCAGCAGGCCGGCAAGCCCCAGGCCGACAAGCTGGAGAAACAAGCGCCGTGCGGACATCAACTGAGCCTCCGGTTGCCATCGCAGGGGTCTGCCTGGCCACATCTTTGGCAGTTGCGCTGCAACCAGAGCTCGAATTCCTCCAGCGGCATGGGCTTGCCGAACAGATAGCCCTGCAGGCAGTCGGCCCCCATCTCGGCGAGCAATTCGGCGCACTCGGCATTCTCCACCCCTTCCGCCACAGTCTTCATCTCCAGCGCCCGAGCCATGTTGATGATGGCCTGGACCACGCTGCGTCCGTCGGGCTGACACAGCCGGCGGACAAAGGAGATGTCGATCTTCAACTCCACCGCATTCATCTCGTGCAGCTGGGACAGCGAGGAGTAGCCGGTGCCGAAGTCATCGATGGCGATATGAAAACCGGCCTGGCGCAATTGCTGGACAATGTCGGCACCGCGTTCTACATCGCTCAGGGCGACGCTCTCGGTAATCTCCAGAATCAGCTGCTGCGGCCGCAGCCCGCGCTGGTTCACCTCAGCCAGCAGCCATTCGCAGAAGGACGGAATGAACAGCTGGCGCTTGGAGATGTTCACCGCAACCAAGATGTCAAAACCCAGGCGATTGATCCGCTTCAGGGCATCCAGGCTGTTGAGCATGATCTGATTGCCGAGCTGGCCAATCAGGCCCAGGCTCTCGGCCATGGGGATGAAGGTAGTGGGGCTGATCCAACCGTACTCGGCATCATGCCAGCGGGACAGCACCTCCAGCGAGGTACAGCAGCGGCTGTGCGCATCCACCACCGGCTGAAACCAGGCCTGAATCTGCTTCTGCTCGATAGCGGCGGCCAGGCGGTTCTGGATGTAGAGATCCTTGCGTCCCAGGCCCTTGCTGCTCATGTCTTGAAAGAAACTGACCTGATTGCGCCCCTGCGACTTGGCGAAGAACATGGCCCGATCCGCCTGGGAAAACAGGGTCTCCATATCCTCGCTATCGATGGGGTAAATGGCCGCGCCCATGCTGAAGGTCATGCGAATTTCGTTGCCGTCCAGGTCCATCGCCTTCTGCAGGCTTTGCACCAGCTTATCCGCAACCTGGCGGATGTCCGCCTCCGCCTTCATCTCCGGCAACAGGAGGACAAACTCATCGCCACCCCAGCGCGCCAAGGTATCGCCCTCGCGCAGCTGTTTGCGCAACAGCTCGGCAAAGCAAAGCAGAAGGCGATCCCCGGCCTTGTGACCGAGGCTGTCGTTGACTCGCTTGAAGTGGTCCAGATCGATGAAACAGACACAGACCATCTCCTTATTGCGGTTAGCCAGGCGCAGGGCGATCTTGAAGCGATCCTCCAGCAGTACCCGGTTGGGCAGTTCAGTCAGGGCATCGTGCAGGGCCATGTGGGTGATCTGCTGTTCGTGCAGATAGGTCTGGGTGATGTCGCGCAGCACCCCGCGGATGTTCTCCACCCGTCCTTTGAGCCCGGCGAAGGCGAGCAGTCGGGCTTCGATCCAGAGTTCGTGATGCTGCTTGTTGGCGATCTGCGGACGCAAGCGCAGGCGCAGGGTGACCCCATGTCTGGCGCCGCTGAACAGTTGCGCCGACTGGGCCTTGAGTTCGGGCAGGTCCTCGGGCTCGAGATAATCGTAAAGGCACAGGCCGCTGCTGGCGTCCTGATGAGAGAGACGCTTCCAACCCGGGCTGGCGCGCTGGATGCGGCCATCGGCGTCGAACTCGATCACCGCCTCCTCCAGCAACTCCAGGGTCTCCATGTAGCTGCGCTGTTCCTGGTCGCGCTCCTCGATGGTCTCAAGCATGTGTTCAAAGGCCCGCGCGGTCTCCATGACCTCATCGTTGCGGCCCAGAGCCGGCGCCAATGCCTGCTCCAGACCAAATCGATCATGCCGCTCGGCATAGCCGCGAGCACCCTGCCCCAGCGACTCGATGCGCTGGGTAAGTTTATTGAGCCAGCGTCCCAGCCCGTACCAGAGCAGGACGATGATCAGCACCGATAGAAACAGCGGCCGAGAGACAAACTGGCCGAAGGGCATCAGGTCCTGCAGATCACGGTAGGCCAGCAGCACCGGGCCTGCCGGGTCCGCATCCCAGGGAATTTCCAGGCGCAGATAGAGGCGCTCATCCTCCAGGTCCGCATCCGGCGGCGGCATGGAGGCGGCCAGCTGCTGGCCCTGATAGTTCAACCGCAGCAGGGTCTGGGGAATCGCCAATTCCGCGAGCAACTCATCCGTCAGGCTACGCAACAGCAGCAACTGACCCTCTCCGGCGGCCAAAGGCTGACGATAAAGCCGATAAAAGCCCTTGCTCTGCGGCAGCTGCAGCCAGTTTCCGCTCAACTCAATGCTGCTCTGCTCAATGCTCTGCCCAATGCTCTGCTCAATTGCATTCTGGAGCAACTCGGCATCTCTGCCGTAATGGAAGATCGGCCGGCCGCTGGCATCCAACACGAGCAGATTGGAGAAGTGACTGAGGCTCCAGCGGGCATCGAGAAAGGCCCGCAACTGAGGCCAGCGCTGCTCGCTGTCCAGCTGCAGAACCCCGGAAGACTGGATGCTCGCCGCCAGATACCTGGCCTGGGTCTCCTCGTACCTGGCCATGCGCGGCAGGGACTTGGCATAGTAGGCGCGCAGCAACTGGCTGCGCTGATCCACATCACGCTGATTGATGAAGCGATAGGAAACCGAAGCAACGCTGAAAACCAGGCCAATCGCCAGCAGAGAGATAAAGAACAGGCGCCGGTTGGCCTGACCGCGCAGACCGCCGCCGAACAGTCTACCGCGCCTGAGCCAAACGAGGCTCAAGCCCAGCCCCGCAGGATCATGCCCGCCGCCGTATCAACTCCCGCGCCCAGCCCCGCGAGCAAACACAGAGGCTCGGGCACGGAAATATCCAAACCCGTTGAAAAGGCCGCAAATGCCCAGGATGGCTGATCCAACTCCACTCCCCCTCCGTTCCTTGATTCTCAAAAGACCTTGAGATTTATAGTTTTATGGGCGACTGATCTGATCACCCCTTGAGGCAAGTGTATCAGTCCTGCAGAATGGGCGTCTAGGCTCCTGCTGCAGCTTGTCGCAGCCAAAGCCAGACAAAATTGATAATATGCAATTTCATTCCAGCCCACCAGATTTATTCAGAACCGGACAGCATGCAACTCAGTGGCGAACAGCATTTGGCCATCCGCCAGGCCGCGGCGGACTTCAAGCGCAGCATGGAGATCCGCAGCAGCCTCAACCTGCGGGTGGCGCGGCGAGTCACCGCCATTCTGCGCATTGGCATGGTCAGCTTTGCCGTGGTGGCGGTGCTGCTGATTGCCATGATCGTCGCCTTCACCGCGAAGATGGGCGACATGCTCGTTGCCCTGGAGACCATGAACCAGCAGTTCACCTCCATGGCCGGCAACATGACCCAAATGCGTGAGACCATGGAGACCATGAACACCCATGTGGCCCTGCTGCCGATCATCGCCTCGGAAACCGGTCTGATGACCACCGCTGTCGGCAGCCTCGAAGGCACGGTCGGGCAAATGGCACAAGAGGTCAATGTCATCGACGGCGGCCTCACTCACATCACCCGCGACGTGGGCCAGATGACCGGCAACTTCCGCGTGCTTGAGCCCACGGTGCAGGGCATAGGCCGCAACATCAACCAGATGTCGCGGCCGATGAAGATGTTCCAGCAAATGATGCCGATGATGCCATGAGCGAGCTTGCCGCCAGCCTCCCCACCCAGGACCCCGCCGCCGAGGAACTCGACGAGACCATAGGCGCGATCACCGAGGTGATGACCCTGTTCCGCGCCGAGATGGAAACCATCGACAAGGTCGCCGGCAAGATCGCCAACAAAACCACCCGGATTCTCAAGGTGGTGATGGTCCTGCTCATCTGCGTCGCCATCTATCTGCTGTTTCTCATCGCCACCATGGCCCGGGACATGCACCGCATGACCACCCACCTGGAAAACATGTATGTCCAGTTCGGCAGCATGTCGCAGGACATGCAACTGATTACCGGCCTGGTGCTGCGCATGGAGGACAACGTCCAAGGCATTCGTGAGATCGCCGGCCACATGCAGTTGCTCAACAACGACATGAACGGCCTCATCGGCTCCGTCAGCAGCATGAACGGCAACATGATCACCATGAACGGCAACATCGGCCTGATCAGCCAGGGGACTCGAGAAATGTCACACCACTTCAGCAACCTCACCCAGAATGTCGATTACATGCGCCACAACGTCGGCGTCATTTCCTCCCCCGCGCGGATGCTGCCTTGATGGATACACAGCCGAGTCAGCCACAAAACCCCCTGGCCAAGGCCATCTGCAACGCTCTGGATCAGGGCGAGCTGCAACTCCACTACCAGCCCCAGTTCGACCCCGAAACCGAGGACACCGCCGGGCTGGAGGCCTTTCTCCGCTGGCAACCGCCAGGGCGCAGCCTGCAGCGCGCCGGCCAGTTCATCTCCGTGGTGGAAGGCTCGCCGGAACTGGTGCAGCGCATCGACATCTGGGTGCTCAGCACCGCCCTGGCCCAGGCCGACAGCTGGCTGCAGCAGGGCTATGAATTTGGCGTGCTTTCGATCAACCTCTCCGGCTGGATGCAGATTCAGCCCAGCCTGGATTACCTGCGCCTGGCCCTGCCCAAGCGGCGTCTGCCTGCGAAAAACCTCGCCCTGGAATGCCCCTGGCGCATCCTCAGCCAGGACCAGCAGGCCGTGCTCAGGGCCATGCGCCAGCTGGCCGGTCTGGGCTGCCAGATCAACCTCAACGACCCACCCCTGGATGACCAGTGCCTGCAGATCGCCAAGGACAGTCCGGTGCGCGTCACCAAAGTCAGCGTTGACTACCTGCACCAACTGATCGAGGCCGAAGGTACCAAAGCCGTCGCCAAGCGGATCAAGCAATGGCGCAGCGCCGGCATAGAAATCGCCGCAGTGGGGGTAGAGCAGGAACAGCACCTGGCCAGCTGCCAGCAGATCGGCTGCCGCCTGACCCAGGGCAATCGCTTCAAATCCCCCCTCCCCGCCGCCGGCATGGGCCAGCTATTGGAAATGATCAAACAAACCAAGATCGCCTTTGGGCTGCTTTGAGGACCCATAGCTCAGAACAACCAGCCAATCAGGCTGGGCAGGATCAGGGCCGAAGCCAGGGCCGACAGCGCCATCGCCAGGCCGGAGAAAGCGCCCATCTGCTGGCTCAGCTGAAAGGCCCGCGCCGTGCCTATGCCGTGGGCTGCCACACCCATGGCGATGCCCTTGACGCTGTCATCTTTGATCCGCAGCAGGCGAAACAGACCATTGCCCAGCACCGCGCCGATGATGCCGGTGGTCACCACCAGCACGGCGGTGAGCGAGGGCAGACCACCGATGGTCTCGGCTATGCCCATGGCCACCGGCGTGGTCACCGATTTGGGCGCCAGGGATAGCTGGGTCTCCAGTCCGGCACCGAGCCAGCGAGCTATACCCAGGGCGCTCAGGGCTCCGAGTAACACGCCGAAGATCAGACTGATGAGAATGGGCAACCAGAGCTTGCGCAGCCGTTCCAGCTGCAGATACAAAGGCACCGCCAAAGCCACGGTGGCCGGGCCGAGGAGGAAATGGACGAACTGGGCACCGTCGAAATAGCTGGCGTAAGAGATATCCCCCAGCCAGAGCAGCAGGATCAACACACTCACCGCTGTAAGCACCGGATGCAACAAGGGCGTGCTGCCGCAGCGGACATAGAGCCAATGCCCCAGGCTGTAGGCAACCAGAGTGGCGGTGAGGCCAAACAGCGGCGAGGCGGCGAGATAGACCCAGATCTGTTCCATCTTCAGCCGTCAGCCTTCAGCGGCCAGCTGCCAACCACCCTCTCCCCCGACCCCTCTCCCGCGAGCGGGAGAGGGGAGAGAAGTCCCTCGCACCTCCGGGATACGCCTAGATGCAAGCAGAAGGTCGCACGCAGCAGGCTCTAACCGAGTCCCGAGTCCCGAGCCCCGAGTCCCGCAACTCACCTCTGCCACCGCAGCAACAACTGCATCAGCAGCGCGGTCAGCGCCAGGGTGATCAGGGTGCCCAGCAGCAGGGCGGCGGCTATGGCTAGCCAGTCGCCGGCGAGCTTATCGAAGTGCAGCATCACGCCGACACCGGCGGGGACGAACAGCAGGGAGAGATGACCCAGCAGGCTGGTGGCGGCGCCGCTGAGCGACTCCGGCAGACCACGGCGGAGAATCAGGGTGATGAACAGCAAGGCCATGCCAGCGACGGGACCGGGCAGCGGCAACTGGCCAAGATGCACCAGCAACTCGCCAATAAGCTGAAACAGCAGCAGCAGGGTGATGCCGTGGAGAAAGGCCATGGTGAGAGCGGCCAGCCGTCAGCTGCGAGCGGTCAGCTGTTGCTGGCTAGAGGCACCAGCCCTATTAGCCACAGAACCACAGAGCACACAGAAAAGAATCAAGCCGTTGAAAACAGCTGCCAGCTGAGCTGGGCCTGAGATGTGACTCATGAAAACTCTGTGCCCTCTGTGGCTTGGCTGCTGACAGCTGGCCGCTGACGGCTAAATCAGCCGTCGGCGTTGATCTGGGCGATGATCTCCTGCAGCCGTGCATCCACCTCGTCGTTGCCCACTTGGCAGGTGCCGGCGGCAATGTGGCCGCCACCGCCGTATTTGAGGCAGAGTTCGCCGACATTGGTGTTGGAACTGCGGTTAAGGATGGATTTGCCGATGGCGAACACGGTGTTCTGCTGCTTCAGGCCCCACATGACGTGGATGGAGATGTTGGTGTCCGGGTAGAGGGCGTAGATCATGAAGCGGTTGACCGCGTAGATGGTCTCTTCGTTGCGCAGGTCCAGCACCACCAGATTCTGGTACACCCTGCTGCAACGCTGGATCTGCTCCTTGGCCTTTTCCTCGTGCTCGAAGAACAGCTGCACCCGCTCTTGCACATCGGGCAACTGCATGATGTCGTCGATCTGGTGATCGTGGCAGTAGTCGATCAGGTCCATCATCAGCTGGTAGTTGGAGACGCGAAACTCGCGGAAGCGGCCCAGACCGGTACGCGCGTCCATGAGGAAGTTCATCAGCACCCAGCCCTCGGGGTGGAGTATCTCCTCGCGGCTGAACTGGGCGGCATCGCCCTTGTCCACCGCCTCCATCATCGGATTCCAGCGTTCGGGGAAGCGCTCGGCGCCGCCGTAATAGTCATACACCACCCGCGCTGCCGAGGGCGCCTCGGGGTCGATGATGTGGTTGTCGCGCTTCTCGTTGCGGATGGTTTCGCTCAGGTGATGGTCGAAGGCCAGGTGTACCCCTTCCACGTAGGGCAGATTGGTGGTGATGTCACGGCCGCTGATTTCAACCTTGCCATCCTGCATGTCCTTGGGGTGGACGAAGAGGATGTCGTCGATCAGGTCCATGGATTTCATCAGCACAGCGCAGACCAATCCGTCAAAATCGCTGCGCGTTACCAAACGGTACTTGCTCTCGGCCATGATGTTCCCCTTGCTTGTGGTTATGGATTCAAGGCTGCGGAACATAGCATCCCCGCCCCGATGAGTAAATTGTTCGCCAGCAAATGGCCCTTGCTGGCCGCTCAGCCCGGCCGACGGTGCTGAAGAAAATGATCGATCAGCCCGCGGGTGGAGCTGTCGTGCTCGGCACCGGTGCGATCGGCCTTCAGCTCCGGCAGGATAATGTTGGCCAGCTCCTTGCCCAGCTCCACGCCCCATTGGTCGTAGGAATTCAGCCCCCAGATCACCCCCTGAACGAAGATCTTGTGCTCGTAGAGGGCAATCAGCGCCCCCAGGCTGGCGGGGGTCACTTGCTCCAGCAGCAGGCTGTTGCTCGGCCGGTTGCCGGGGAAGGTCTTGTGCCGCACCAGCAGCTCCAGACGCTCGCCGCCGATGCCGGCGCGAGTCAGCTCGGCGCGTGCCTGCTCGGCGCTGCGGCCCTTCATCAGGGCCTCGGGCTGGGCCAGGTAGTTGGAGATCAGCTTGTAGTGCTGGTCGCCCAGCTCGTTGTGGCTGTTGACCGGGGCGATGAAGTCGCAAGGGATCAGATGCGGCCCCTGGTGAATCAGCTGGTAGTAGGCGTGCTGGCCATCGGTGCCGGCGGTACCCCAGACAATGGGGCCGGTGCGGTAGTCCACCGCCTCGCCATCACGGGTCACGGCCTTGCCGTTGCTCTCCATGTCCGCCTGTTGCAGATAGTCCGGCAGATGGCGCAGGTATTGGTCGTAGGGCAGTATCGCCTGGCTGCTGGCGCCGAAGTAGTTGATGTACCAGATACCCAGTAGGGCCATGATCACTGGCATGTTCTGCGCCAGGGGCGCGGTGCGGAAATGCTCATCCATGCAGTGGGCGCCGGCCAGCAGCTGGCGGAAATTATCCATGCCGATGGCCACCGCAATGGGAAAGCCAATGGCCGACCAGAGGGAATAGCGGCCGCCCACCCAGTCCCAGAATTCAAGCATGTGCGCCGCGTCTATGCCAAAGGCCTCGACCTTCTCCCGGTTGGTGGAGATGGCGATGAAGTGGCTGGCCACCGCCGCCTCATCCTGCAGCGCCTGCAGCAGCCAGGCGCGGGCGGAAAAGGCATTGCTCAGGGTCTCCTGGGTGGTGAAGGTCTTGGAGGCGACGATGAACAGGGTGCGCGCCGGGTCCAGCTCGCGCAGGGTCTCGCTCAGATGGGTGCCATCGACATTGGAGACAAAGTGCACCCGCAGCCCGTCCTGCCAATAGGGCCGCAGGGCCTCGGCGACCATCAGCGGCCCCAGGTTGGAGCCGCCGATGCCGATATTCACCACATCGGTGATGGTCTGGCCGGTATAGCCCTTCCAGTCGCCGTTGCGAATCTGCGCCGAAAGCTGCTCCATCCGCTCCAGCACCCCCCGCACCCCGGGCATCACATCCTCGCCGTCCACCTGAATCGGCCGCTCCGAGTCGTTGCGCAGGGCCACATGCAGGACGGCACGATCCTCGGTGATGTTGATGTGCTCGCCGCTGAACATGCGCTCGATCCACCCCGGCAGGTCAAGCTCCTCAGCCAGGCCGAACAGCAGCCCCAGGGTCGGCTCGGTGATTCGGTTCTTGGAATAGTCCAGCAGAATGCCGCACTCTTGCAGGGAGAAACGGCTGAATCGCTGCGGGTCGGCGGCGAACAGATCGGTCATCTGCACATCGGCGATCTCCCGCCAATGCTGTTGAAGTTGGGCGTGACTGCGACAGGCGGTGAGTTTGGTCATGGCTATGGCTTCCGAGGTGATGGGCAGATTATAGGCCCTGGCGCCGGATTCGGGAAAGCCGGGGGCATTCCAAACAGGCGCCTGCTTCGACAATTTCAGGACGCAGAGCTCGCAGAGTAGCGCGGAGATCGCAGAGTTTTACTGTGAAAGTCGCGCAGCGCTCGTTTGCTCCCCCTCCCCCCGAGAGGGGGTTGGGGGAGGGAAGTGGAAACCGGGGTGTCGCTGCTCGCGCCAACCCCGGATTCCGTTGCACTTCATCCGGGCTACAAGAACTGCCGAGTCCCGAAGCGGCCAAGAGATGTTTCATGTTCCGGGGTGTCGCTGCTCGCGCCATGTGCGTTAAGGTCGAATATCTTGAGGGGAAAATTGGTTCAACCCTCTGCGTGCTCTGCCCTGCTCTGCGTCCTCTGCGTCCTTTCTTTAGCTTCCAGCTGCGTCA